>JAUNBK010000209.1 GCA_030527105.1 Planctomycetia bacterium | reverse complement strand
CAGATATTTATCAATCACCTTGAATACCTGAATACCCGAATTATACAAGTTTTTTCGATGAACGACGAAACAAAACATGCTCCAAGCAGCATCGGATTTTTCTCACATGAATTGTCACAAGAGGAATCGGAGGAATATATTTTTCAGCAAGAAATGTTAGAACGTTTGCATCGCGCACATGAAAAACGCGGTTTTCCTGCGAGAATTCTGGGGTTTATTGATGATGAATCTACAAAATCGCACTTCCTCACTCCGCCCTTTATGATAAAAAAAGACGCACTGCAAGGATACTTCTTGGACCGAGATATTGTAATCAAGATGACGGACCAAAGAAGACTTCCTATGTATTATACTCAGAATACTTTTGAAATATTTATTGATCAGAAACAATGGCCGGTTACGATCCAGCCCCCATCGTCGGGCAAAGGAATTACGGTAAATATTGTATGTGCCGATTCAGGTGACATGGCCGCTTCCATTCTGCTTACGCCACCGTTAAGCTCCCTTTTTGACGCTTACCCAGGTCGAGGGCTTTTTAGGCTGAAGGATGGTCCCGGCAATAAATGTTTGATCGGTGTTGGTACAAAAGAGCGATTGCAATATCCAACATGGGATCGAAAAAATATAGGATATTTGGCGTCAAAAGACCGAATTATGTACTTTGTGCGCGGCAACGTTGCCGTAGAACTGATATCTTCATATGAAAACCTCGGCTGTATGGATTTAGCTCGAAAACTGGATGCGTTTCTTGTGGAACTCATGGAAAACGCGAAACGTACTGCGGACGCTCAATCGTCGATGTTAAAAGCAAAACCAGTGCCTGAGAAAGCGACTGCGACGCCCAGGGAACCGAAAAACTTCAAGGAGTTTGAATCGGCCTTGAATGTCTCAATGGAGTCGCAGCCGTATGTTTATGTGATAACATCGAGTCAATTTTTTGACCATATTAGACGTGTCTTCGAAGGCAAGGATAATCTTTATAAGGAGAAGGACACTTACATCTCGGGCGCTTCTTTTTCCATTCCTGGTCATGCGCGAAGCCGTTTTACCAACATGTTATACCTTGTTAAAAACCCAGCTCCATTCGCGACCTATAGCCCACTGAAAGATACGCGTTCAAGTCGACCTAGAAAGTATTTTTTTTCCAAGTTTAATGATGAAATGATTGGAAATATGTCGTTCGAGCACAGATTTGGAATATGGGAAGACAGCCCGACTACGGACGTTTATTTTATTCGAGGCAATTGTGTGTTTAGTGTGTCATCGTCCAAGGTTTTTGGTCTGTTTAATCCACCTGATAAGTACGGTGCCTTGGAGATGGTATTAGTCGCTGATAAGAATCTTCTGCGCAAGGCGTGGGAAATGGATCAATATTTTATTCGCGATCCTCTATCAAAATTGAGCGAGGACGAGAAGTCGAAGCTGAAGACGTTGGACATGAGTTTGCCGGTCAAGGAGGAGTTGACGCAGGGAAAGGAGTTCCCGTTGGAATTTCCACGACGACTTGCGGATGGCACGACGCCCGC
>JAUNBK010000129.1 GCA_030527105.1 Planctomycetia bacterium | reverse complement strand
CCGACCAAACACCCCGTCAATCAGGTGGGTGGCCGAGGACGACCACCCTCCGAAGAGGGGAATTGAGCAAAATCCCTCGGCACTTCATCTGGAATTACGCTTCGAGCTCGTCTCCCAGCGAACGTAGTGAACGACCTAAAAGCTTTTGAAGGAGAGTTTGAGAGGAAACAATTTTTCAAAAATGTCTCCTCTCAAGAGGCTGGAAGATTGATAATCAAAACGATTGTGTTTATGAAACAGACACGCCACCAAGCAGATTCAAAACTGCACGCTATTTTTCGGAGAATTGCACCAATTCACCCCTCTTGTTTCGGCAATTGGTCTCCCAAAAATCAGGCGAGACGTTCGGTCGCGCACGCACTAAAATGCGCATGTTCCCCTCTTTCTCCAAATCCATTAAACGGTCGCGCTTCTCGTTGTTCATCACGTCCGCAACGTCCTGATGCACGAACATCTCCACCGCGCTAATGTCGGGGCGCTGGCTCGCTAGCTGCAAAACACGAATCACGTCAAGAACCATGCTCTCGACGGACTTGAGCACGCCCGTCCCTTTGCAATACGGGCACTCTTGAAACACGCTGCGTTTGATACTCGGACGGATTCTCTGTCGCGTCATTTCGATAAGCCCAAACGGACTGGTGCGCAAAATTTTGGTTCGCGCCCGGTCTCTTTTCACGGCATCTCGCAGCGCGTGCTCGACTCCACGACGATGCTTCTCGCGCTTCATGTCGATAAAGTCGTTGACGATAACGCCTCCCAAATCGCGCAGACGTAATTGTCGAGCAATCTCCTTGGCGGCTTGGAGGTTCATTTGATACGCAGTCTCTTCAGCCGAGTCGTCGGTGCGAAAATTGCCGCTGTTCACGTCGATCGCAACAAGCGCTTCCGCCTGATCAATCACGATCGACCCCCCCAACGGCAACGGAACGACGCGCTGATGAATCTTTTTGATTTCATTGTCCAAACGAAAACGATGGAAGAGCGGCTCCGTCCCCTGGTACAATTTGAGGCACTTCACGTAGTTAGGCATCACTTGCTCCAAAAAGTCTCGCACGCGCTGGTACGCCTCCGGCTCGTCGATCACGATCGACGTGATGTCCTCGGAACAAATGTCTCGAATCGTACGAATAAGGATATTGCTCTCTTCATAAATCGCAACGGGACCAGGGAAGGTGCAAATCCGATTCACGATCGAGTTCCACAGCAGGAGGAGATAGGAAAGATCGCGCATGAGGTCTTTTTTCGTGCGATCAACACCTGCCGTGCGAACGATAAAACCAAGCCCCTTGGGGAGAGAAATACCCTGCATGATTTGTCGGAGACGTTTGCGAGCCGACTCGTCCTCGATTTTTCGAGAAATGCCAACACGACCAAGCGCCGGCATTAGCACAAGATAGCGTCCCGGGATGCTGATGTAGGTCGAGAGCGTCGGTCCCTTCATTCCAATGCCATCTTTAATGACCTGGACGAGCACCTCGTCCCCCTTTTTGAGAATCTCTTGAATCGGGGGTTTGAATTTTGGACGCGCCCCAGCGTTGAGACTTCGAGCGCTTTCGTAACAATCCTCAGGTCGAATGCCACCCTGTCGAAAATACTGCGGCTCCAAGTCGCTAATGTGGAGAAAACCATTTTTTCCGACGCCGAAATCAATAAAAGCCGCTTGAATGCTTGGCTCAAGATTTACCACGACGCCTTTGTAAATATTCCCAACGTAACTATCCAAGCTGGTACGATCAACGTACAGCTCCTCCAAAACCCCATCCTCAACAATCGCAATCCGGCATTCCTCCGGCTGCGAGACGTTGATGAGCATCTCTTGTCTCATAAAAACATCCTGTATTGCCTACGCAAACCAAGACGCGTCAATTGCCCATTTTGACACAAGGAAAACAAAAATCCCCACTGCCACAAAGGCGACCAACGAGTCTAAATGTGCGCCGGGATATCTCCCGAAGTGTACGTTTTTGCTGACCAACATGCGTTTGCACGTTTCCAAGTCGGCGACCTTAAGAACCAATCGGGAGACAAGGTTTTTTTCCTTGTCGGACACGACGATTCACAAAATCGAAAAAATCCCCGCAGCCGCAGTGGGGAGGGGGAATAGGGCGCTTTCAAGGCGTCCGATTTTCCTCCTCTCACCTTAAAGGCGGGAGTTCTTGTTTGTTTTGGGTGGTGGGAAGGGGGGGCACTCTACTCGCAACATCTTGCTTGATAGGAAGTGCTCAACGCAAGTCGCCTCTACTCGTCCTCTTTTAAAATTGCGATTTTCACGATGTTTCGGAAGCCGTGGTGTGTGGCTCCGACAGCGGACAAAACCGAAAATTCAAACGAGAAACATCATAAAACGCCCTCTCCGTCCATTTCGGGGAACAGATGAAAATATTCCGCGCGCAAGTAGTTGCGAACCTCGGACGCTTTCTCCATCTCCAAAGCCTTTTGCGCAATGAGCCGACATTGTTCAATATCTACCTCACGACACACTTTTTTCACCTCGGGGAGCAGGGCAGGAGCCATACTCAAGTGGCGCAATCCCAAACCGAGCAAAAGCGGGGTAAAAATCGGATTGCCACTCATTTGTCCGCACAAACTCACGGGTTTCCCCGCCCCGTCTGCCGCAAGCACTGTCATATGGATGAGCTTGAGAATTACGGGGTCACATGAATTATACAAATAATAAACATCTTTATTCGTTCGATCGACCGCGAGGGTGTACTGCGTCAAGTCGTTCGTTCCTATGCTGAAGAAATCGACCTCGCGCACAAAACGATCAATCATTAACACCGAGCTTGGCACCTCCACCATCATCCCAATGGGGACATCTGGGGCGAAATGGACTCCACGCTCCGCCAAATCTTCTTTCACGTCCTCGACGATCATCCTCGCTTGGCGCCACTCGGCAACCGTGGAGATGAGCGGGAACATAATTTTCGCCCGACCGTAGTACGCCGCCCGCAAGATCGCACGCAACTGTCTGCGGAAAAGCTCGACGCGTTTGAGCGAAAGACGAATGCTCCTCAGCCCCAAGCAGGGGTTTTTCTCCTCCTCAATGTAGTAGCTGCTGAACTCGTCTCCCTCCGTGTCGGGCTTCTCTAAGAGCTTGTCCGCGCCAAGGTCGACCGTTCGAATCGTGACAGGACGACCATTCATTTTCTCAAGCACCCCGCGATACGCCTCGTACTGCTCCTGCTCGTCTGGGTGTTCACCGCCGAGATAAAGGAACTCCGTTCGATAAAGCCCGATCCCATCGGCATTGATGTTCCAGCAATCCTCCGCCTCCGAAGGGAACTCAATATTACCAAGCAATTCGATTTCCGTGCCGTCTTTCGTAACCGCTTTTAGATCCTTGAGCGACGCGAGATCGACCGCATAGGATTGTTGGCGAGACTGGAGTCGTTCGTAACGCTCAAGAGTATTCTCATCGGGATGGATGATAATCGTTCCCGCATCACCATCGACAATGACGATATCACCAGAGGCGAGGTGGTGGAGAAATTGTCCGACACCAACGACAGCGGGGATATGAAGCGCCTCAGCCACGATAGCCGTGTGACTTGCAGGACCGCCGCTCTCCGTAGCAAAAGCCTGAATGAAGTGCGTGTCCATCGCCGCCGTTTCGCTAGGCGTGAAATTTCGAGCGAAAACAATCACTGGCTCCGAGAAACGAACTTGCATACGCTCGTTGGTTAAAATTCTCAGCAAGCGATTTTGTAGGTCGCGCACGTCAGACGCACGCTCCGCGAGATAGGGATCGTTGAGATTTTGGAACTTCGCGGCATACTCCCCCAACGTATCGTAGACGGCATACTCGGCAGAGAAACGCCTTTTCTCGACCGCTTCGCGCAGGCGCTTCTTCAAGCTATCGTCATGCAGCATGAGGAGATGTCCCTCAAAAATCGCACCATATTCAACGCCGATTTTTTGAGAAACCCCCTGGCTGCTTTCTTGAATACCTACAGTCGCGAGCCGAATGGCGTCGTCCAGACGCTCCAACTCGGCAGGAACAGCCGTTGACTCGCAGTACGACGGCGGAACTCTTCCACCTTCGACATTAAACACAACCGCTTTCCCGATCGCGACACCAGGCGAAACGGCAATACCTTGAAATGTGATCATGATACCCAACGGGGCGAACAAGCGGGGCGCTCAACGAGCGGGAACCGAATCGTTCGCGAAAAGGAAACTAAGCCAAGTGCTCCGGCACGGGGTCCAAAGGAAAACCTTCACGAAAGAGCGCAGCGACTGCGTGAGCGGCTTTGTAGTGGTCCTCTCCCGTAGCGATGATTTGCACACTCGTTCCCTTGGTGGCGGCTAAGAGCAAAATATCAAAAATACTACGCGCATCGACACGCTTTCCCTCCGCTTCCAACTCAATCTCCGATTGGAACTGGGCGGCGCAACGCGCTATAATCGATGCTGGACGGATGTGGATTCCATTCTCGTTGGAGACCACCACTTTAACGATCGTTTGATCTTTAGAACAACTTGCCACGTTCTTCTTTACCCCGCACTTCCCTCAGAATCGTTATGGTCAAACACCTCATTATCCACCTCATCGAGCAACTCTTCAACCGCCTCCACGGTTTTCGACTGCATCATAAAACGACGAAATGTTTGGATCCGAAGTTGCTTGGAGATGTACTCCAACGCTCGCAGATGGCTGGACGGATCGTCCGGCGGGGAAATGAGCAAGAAAAGAACGCGCACAGGCTGCCCATCCAAACTATCAAAATCGACCCCTTCTTGGCTAATCGCAACCGTGCCGACCATCTTCGCAACCTTCGGATGCTTCGTGTGTGGGACGGCTACGCTGCGACCGATTCCGGTACTTCCGAGTTCCTCGCGCTTAATGACATTACGAACGATTCCCTCGTAGTCCTCCTCCGCAATGGCACCAGCGTCCAAGAGGGACTTAACCATGGTGCGGATGGTCTCTTCTTTTGTCGCCGATTTTAAATCAACATTGATGGACTCTTTACAAATAAAATCCGAGAATTTCATGCACAAAACTCCTTATATTTTGCGATATGACGAAAGGTTTGCCCCGAAACGGGCGGCACCCAAGGAAGCCCCAAACCTCTCTGGAGGGTCTCAGCGTACCGCCACTCTTCGAAACTTCTATTTTTTAGGAAACCCCTTTTCCGGTATTTCTAGTCGGGTCTCTTGTCGGTCAGTTTTTCCTTAAATTTCTTGAGCTGTTGTTCAAGTTTTCGCAGCGCAGCATCAAACGATGCCGTCAGATCTCCTTCCTGAACCTGCACGACAAACTCTTTTTTAGGCTCTGCCGTGATCCGAATGTCCACTTGTGGATTCGATCGTGGCTCGAGGTCGATCGTAACCTCAGCCGCAGAAAGACGCTCGTAATACCGCTTCAGCTTTTGAATCTTGCTCTCGATCTGTTCTCGAGTCGTATCACTAACGTTTCCATGACGCGTTGACACTGTTACTTGCATGTCGTACTCACTTTCTCGTCGGCAAAGTGCGCCGACGCCAAAGGCCGTGTCGCCTTCCCCGTCGATTATATCGACATCTTCGAGAAAAAACAACACATAAATATGATACCCTTTTTTTCAGGATATTCAAGCGCCCCCACCAAAATTTTTTGGGTTTTTTTAAGAGTTCCCCACGGGGATATTCTCAAAGTGGTATGTGACCAACTCTCTTTGCTTCTTATTTTTCCCAATTATCTGGCGTCAACGCTCTCACATAAAATCTTTTCCTTCAAAATTTTTTCCGGGAAATTTTCCCTAAAATTCGCTCTCAGAGGCACCAACTGCCTCTTCGCGTCGAAACACACACCCTTTCGTAAATGGATACTACGGACGAGACCGCCCTTTCAACGATTCGCGCGGACTCTCCGTGCTTTTCGTCCTCGATGGTCTTTCGCTCTTGTCTTCTTTTTCCTTCTTCACGTCCGCCAGGAGGCGTTGATAATTTGCCTCTCCAAGCGCATCGCGAATTCCCTGCGCGTGCAACGGTGAGACAAATGCGGCTTGAACAAGCGCCTGACGTGCCGACTTGTTTTTTAACAACGACGCCCTCATCCCCTCGAGTCCTTCCTGGGGATAGAGCTGCGCCAAAACTTCCAAGGCAAACAACGCCGAATTCCCTTGGGTCTGAAGCTCGCGCAGCGTCTCCACGCTCGCCCCATCTCGCACCGCCGCATTTAGTTTTCGCAGCGTGGCACTTGGTTTTCGCACCTGAGACACCGTCCATACCGGCACGACTTCCGGCTCTTCGACGGTCTCGAATGCCTCGAGACGATAGAACATCCGTTCCTGAGCGTTCAACTTTTCGATGCGATCATCCTTATCAAGGACGATATCCGCACTCCCCTCGAAGAGATAGATGTTCGCTTTCAATTGCGTTGCCTCGGCAGGGTCGGAATCTGGATCGAGATAAAGCTCAAATGCGGCTTGTGTGCGTGGACCAAGCACGACACTCTCGTTCTCACTCAATCGAAAGACGATCTTTTCCTCTGCTCCGTTTGCGTTGCGCGTGGTGACAAGGAAACGTCCATAATCCAAGCCTATTTCGATTCCCCGGGGTCCGTTCGCGTCAAAGTGAAGCTGCGACTTGTCCTTGAGTGAAATCTCGCAGTAGTCCAACACATCCACGGAGTTGTTCGCCCCAGCAACAGACGCGAGCGCGAACGCTGGCGTTATCTCAAAGCCATCCTCAACCGCGAACCACTCAAATTCTCCCTCCATCCGCGCGAAAAGGGACTGAATTTTCCCACTTTCCACCGTTCCTAAAAGGGAATCTGTCGTGAATGCCTCATCAAACCTCCGCCCCTCGTCTGTCTGGGAGCCATTCTCCTCGTCCAATGCCGCGTTGCTCTCGACTGAGTCTCCATCCAAATCGCCCACCTCACCGTTCGTTCCATCATTCGTTCCGCTGCTCAATCCGTCGTCCACCCCCTCTTCCGTTTCGTCTTCGGGGGGAAGCGCACCGTCATCCGATTCCTCCCCATTCATCGGCGCATTCTCGTCAAAATCTTCAGGCAGAGGCGTTCCTCCACCCGAATTATCCGAGAAATCCTCTTCCGCACGGTCGTTTGCCCCCTTCTTTTCGGACGCATTCGAGTCGCTCGCGTCACTTACCCCCGCCCCACCCGATTTCGCAGGATCGTTCGGCGAGCGCGCCACCGTTCCGGGGTCTGTTCCTCCCCAAAGGAAAAAACCGACGATCAACAGAAGAATCGCGACCCCCACACCCACGCCAGCCCAAAGGAGAACTTTCTTGTTCCCTTCCTCGGGAGTCGGAGGAATTTCGAGCGAAAAATCCTCGATATCCACGCCACCTACCGCTGGCGTAAGCGCGACCGCTTCCTGATCCTGAAGACTAAAAAGCGTGTGCATACGGTTTCTGAGCGAAGGATCCACCTCCGTCGACTCTGTGAGATATTCTGACAATATCTGATGGCAACACGCAATCTCACCGAGAATTATTTCCGAATTCAGGCAAAACTTCTCGAACTCCGGCGTCATCTCGGAGCTTAAGACGTTGTCGAGATACTCTGCCGCAGTATTTGGATTTCCCAAGGGCGTCCCGTCCAAAACCGTGGGCGCAGCAAGCTGGGTTTTACGCATGACGTCTTCTATCTGACGTTTAAGCGCGCTTGCCAAATCGCTGCCCGCTACCTTCTGCGCAATCAGTTCCGCATCGTCCGGCGGAAGAATATTATTGATCCAATTCAGTAGGGCACGAAGCGTTAAACGCATGACATTTCTCCTTACAGGCGGGAACGACTTTAGTTTTCCAACTCTCTACCGATAATAGTGTCATTTCACACCTTGGTTCGTTCAAAAAAACCTTTTTTTCCCCAATTTTTGCAAAAATATGCCCGGGAAATGACTGAGAAACAAAAACTGTTGTGGTGGAAGGTTCCATACCGACGATAGTTCGCGTTCTCTACCATCGGATTTCAGGCATGACTTCCTTGAACGTGAGCTGGGAAGTAATCATTGTTGCTTCATGAGGGGTAATGAGAATGAATTCAACGCATATACGCACGGGCTAACGATTATTCGAATGAGCAAAGCGAAGAGATATCCTGTTTTATCTACGGTACAGCAAGAATTTGAGGTTTATTTGAGGTACGCTCAATTTTTGGTGGTAAAAATAGACAAAAAAGGGTGTTTTGGTTCACCCGAGCCGAGAACGGAGCGAAGCGACCCCCACCCCCAAGCAGAGAGTGAGGAACGTCGCCAAATTCCACTCTTCCAGAGAGGTGGCTGCCGAAGGCTGAGGGGGGGTTGTTATGGGAACGATTTCTCCGCTTCAGAACTACCCTCTGCCCTGCTTCAAAGAAGGGGAATTTGAGGATGAAGTGCCGGGGAATTTTCCCTTCCGTCCGAAGAATCCCGAGCGCGAACTTTGGTGGAGCACTCTTAGGTTGAGCGTAAACGATTCTCCCACCGTCCGAGGTTACGGGCTACGTCTTGATGGCAAGGGAGACCAGAAGCGTTAGCGACTGCCGCCCGGCGATGTTGCAACTGGCGGGCGGCAGTCGTCGCTCCTGATCGTACCAAGTTGAAAAATTGTTTCCTTTCAAAATCTCCTTCAAAAAACTTGTATAATTCGGGCATTCAGGTATTTAAGGTGATTGATAAATATCTGGATATTGGTAGAATGTTGGGTGTGGCTTCCTTTA
>JAUNBK010000128.1 GCA_030527105.1 Planctomycetia bacterium | reverse complement strand
CTGAAGAAGCCCCTGAAGAAACTCCGGTGGAGAATCCGAACCTTCCGATCGAGATCGCGAGCAAGGAGGAACTCTTGAAGGCGCTCGAGATTCCCTCAGACGCGACCACCGAGGAATTGATGTGGTGGCTGCGTCGAATTCAATTTTTGAATCCCGTTTATTTAAGCGGAGAGGGTGACCAACTGAACCAGAGGGCGGAAATTCACGAGTTTTTTGCCCTGACGTCGAACGCTCGTATCGTGGCGACCGACCGCATCTTGGCGTCCGAATCGGCTTCCCAAGACATGAAGATGGAGTGCATCGGAGTCAAAGCGAGCGCGCTCCAGAAGTTGTGCCAAATCGACGAGGAGACGAACGAGCCGCGTTTTGAGGCGTTTGTGCGAGAGTTGATGGCAAACGAGGATCCTATCATTTCGTGGCACGGAGAGAGAATGCTCATCCTGCACGAGTTGGCGAAGCGTTCCGAGCAGCCGTCGCCTGAGGAGTTGAAAGCAGACTGCTGGCGTGTCATGGAACATACGGCAAAAGGTGTTGAGCGAAAGTGTCTCGATCCTCGGTTTGCGATGTCTGTGGTGCAGATGGTGTTCGCGTCCGTGGAGGCGTTGCCGAATGGGGATTCTAGCGAGCTTCTTGGGAGACTCGCAGAGATTTTTGATTCCTCTGGCGACCAGAATCTCCAAGCCTATGTTCCGTGGCTCAACGGTTGCCGATTGCGGTTGGGGCTTGTAGGGCGAGAAATCCCCTTCGTCTGGGCAACTTATGACGATGAGGACGTGCGCTCCGAAGACTATCGAGGGAAGCATCTCTTCATCCTCTTCTGGTCGTTGCGAGACCCCAAGTCGCTCCACGTGCTCCCGAGCATCATGGAGTTGTACAGCGTCTACAATCGGCGTGGATGGGAGATCGTCGCGGTTTGTGCCGATCCGCTCTCCGACGAAATGATGGAGGTTTTGGACGAAGCCGAGTTCGAGTGGGCGACCGTCGTTGATGCCTATGCCGATGATGAGAATGAAGCGTCTCTCTGTCAGACGTTAGGAATCGTTTCGTTCCCCACGATCATTTATGTTGGTCCCGAGGGGCGCGTGGTTGATCCAAATTTCAACCTCTCCAATCTCGTCCCATTCCTTGAGACCACCTTTGGGACGGTCGAAGAGCTTGCGCATGAGAATGCCGATTCAGAGGAAGAGCTAGAGGATTTGGAGGAATTTTTTGAAGAAAATGCTGACGAGACGGAGTACGACGAAACGGAGGATGTCGAGGACGCCGACGAGGATGTCGTTTGGGAAGAAGATGTGGACGAAGAAGATGTGGACGAAGAGGATTGGGCGGATGGCGATTTCGAGGAAGACTCGGAATCGGCGGACGATGACGAAGCGCTCGAAGAGGAATTGGAAAAATTTCTCGACGAGGAAGCCTTTGACGATTCGGACGAAGTACTTGACAACGAGGAAGTGTTCTAGTGTTGTGTCAATTTTATGAACACAATATGAACACAATCGTTTTGAGTAGCGGTCTTCCAAACGTCTTGAGAGGAAACATTTTTGAAAATTTGTTTCCTCTCAAACTCTCCTTCAAAAAACTTTTGATCGGCTCACGCCGTTCGCGAATGGTGTTTGTTTTTTGACTTCGCGCTTTTTCACTCCTTGGGGCGATAAAAACGACGGCGATTTGGATCAATTTGCCGCGTCATTTTAGGTTTCTCTTCCTCTGGCGGCGGAGTGTCTTCTTCCTCTACTGGCTTGCTATGGAATCTTCCCATAAGGTTATGAAACATCTGCTGCAGCTTCGGCTTCGCGTTTTCCAAAACCTCCTGCGTTTTCTCGCCAATGCGGTTCATTCCGTCGCTTATGTGCTCGCCCATCTGCGCGGAAATTTGCACCGTCTGCTCCCGCAAAACCTGCGCTTTCTCGGAGATTTGCGTCCCTATTCGACCAGAGCGCTCGATCCAAGCGTCCCAATCCACCGATTGTCCACCCGTCTCTCTAACCTCACCCCGATCCTCCCCGGGCGCTTCGACAACACCATTCGGGAACGCCGGTGGTTGTTCCTCTGCCGAAGGACGAGGCTTGGACTGCGTGCGAGGCTGCTTGGGAGCTTGATTCCGAACCTGGGCGCGAGGATGAACGTGTCCCACGCGATTCTGTAGAGCAGGAGCAATATTCTGCGGCGGCTCCTGAATAGGCTCGGAGTCCGGCGCGACTTCCGCCTGCTGCGGTGCGAAATACGCCTCGTGGGTCTCGCATTCGATATTTTGAAGAAAATCCTGCGCGTAGTCGTAGGCAGTTTCACTCTCGACCTCACTCTCGACCAAAACCGGCTGCCCCTCTGTCGCACTCTCTCGCCCCACCGCGCCAGAATCGCTCAGCGGCACCTGCGCGTCGCCAACGTGCAAAATCGAGAGTGTCGAGTCGTCGTAACGAATTTCACCCGTTTCGCGCATATTGTCCAATTCCGCCCCCCACTCTTGTGCAGAAAGCGTCCAGAATTGCTCCCAATAAGGCGCGACGCCCGACTCGTAGCTGCGCAAAATCCACTGCGAGACGGCATCGGTCGCGAGAAGCACCCAATCCCCCTCTTGGACGAGGAAGCGAATGGGGTGAAATTCAATAAACGAGTCCCGTCCCAAATCCGCACTCCCAAGGACGATGGGGGAGGCTTCAAAATCGGACGATTTCTCCAACGGAAAGACGCGGAATAACTCCGTGCCGGGGAAAATGGGCGAGTCCTTTCGACCTGGCTTGATGTGAAAAAGGCAACTGTCGCCCAGCGCGTATCCAGAGACGAGGAAGCATTTTTTCCCTGGCTCAACCACACCATGCTCCGGCCAATCATCCTCCCCCGGCTCCGGCGTCGGACACGGTTCTAATTTTACCCAAATTAACGTCGAAAATGCCCCTGCTGCCAATTTGGGTTTTTGAAACCACGTCAAATTTGTCGTGTCGATGGAATCAAACCACTCTTTTCGACGCTGCGCGAGCCACTGCGCGAAGTGTTCCTTGTTTTCGACGTCCGGCGGCGACTCTACAACGCGCTGCGCAAGAATCTCCGCCCAAATTCCAGAGAAAATCGCGGACGAAACACCATCCGCAACCACCGCAATACCACGACTTTCATCAACTCGCCACGCATCCTGATTTTGCTCGGGATTTTGCGGATCTTTGGGATGCAAAAAACTTCGACTTTGAAAAATAACCATTTTTTATACCGTCCTTATTCTACTTTTTTCCCAAAGTATCAATGACCTCGAACAAGATGTCAAAATCCATATTGACCATCATTCCGCGCGACTCTTCATGAACGCCAGGTCGAATCCCCGCCAGTTTCTCCCGACCAGGAAGAGGATCCGTTCGTTCCCATAAAAATTGAATTTGCTCGTTGGTCGTGAAACTCATCTCGCCGGGGCAACACGCTCCGACGTGCGGACGCTCCGTGAAAATCCAGTGGTGCAGCCAAATCGTCGGCACTCCCGAGTCGGCAAGATGCGCGATCGCCTCATCGTATGATTCATGGCGAAACTCACCCGCCGTGACGTGCAAAATCACTGGAGGAAGCAACTTTTGCTCTCTCTTTTCGTCCCACAAACGAATGATCTCGGCGGCTTTTTCAAAAACAGGCGTTGGATCTGCCGCATAGGTCGGCGTCGCGTTTGTAAAAACCAATTTCTTGCGCGGAAGCGCCACAAGCCCTCCGATTCCGTTGGGAACCTGAATCGCAAACGGCTCCACCTTCCCTGCCAAAGACCCAAGACAATCGTCCGAAATAAACGGCAACTCGCCAAACGCATTCACGACCGACGTCTCGCCCGAGCGCTCCTTGCCATAAAGAAGCTCTGCCGCATCGTATCGACCTCGACCTCGGCGCGCAATTTCTCCCAGCATGAATCGCGTCTTGTCCAAACGTTTCGCCCACGCATCGAGAGCGGGTCGATAAGTGAGATCGGACGCAGAGCGATCGAGAATCACGACAAACAACGTCGCGCGCGGCAGGAGATTCTCCGGCTCCGAGACGGATTTCCCCTTCTCGACGATTTCGCAATGAAACTCAAACCCATCTGGGATGATTTCCTCGCGACGATTCTCTTGAGACGCCAATCCTGCACCCTCCGTGGACTCCTCGGGTTCTGTCTCACTCCCCAACTGCCCGGCTCCTGGCTGCCCAATTCCCGGTGGTGTAACTCCCGGCGGCACGAGACCCGGTGGCACGAGACCCAGCGATACAAGACCCGACGGCGGCATTTCTCCACTGGTCGGCGCGTTGTTTCTCGAAAGCGGCGGGATTTTGTCCATCGCCAGCTCCTTATCGATCTCCTCAGTCGTGTTGTTAGAAAGAAGACTCGGAAACGGCTCACCATCCTCCTCCGCTCTTCGAATGGAGAACGGTGTCAAAACTTGTGGCGATACCGGGGCGGAAGTGGCAGAAGTGGCAGAGGGATTGTTGGTGTATGACGTCGAAGGAGCGGCGGAGTAAGGCGTCGGCGCAACTTGGTCGGGCGGAAGGGTGTTTTGATAGCACTTGACTAAATTCATAAATCGAACAAGCTCAATCATTTTCCCATTGTAGACCAGCCCTTTTGCCCCCTCAACGGGCGTCTCCTGATTCTCTCGCAACGTTTGAATCATGGCGGGAGAAAGTGGACTACACGCATAGAACAAATCTTGGACGGGACCAAACGGCAAAAATTGCACCGAGGCAGGATATTTAACGACCGGAACCGTCGACAAATTGGCTGCGTGAAATTGAAGCAACAAAGGATACCCGAACGGCGTCGCGACTCGTCCAAGGGGGACGACCGCCTCCGCGACCGACTCGCTGGGATTCAAATCCGCCAAAAAGCTGACGACCATCGGCGGCTGCGCCATCGGCGCGCGCGACACCCAGTCGCACAAAGCGTCCGCGACGTATTCAAACGCCACTTTTGCCGAGAGAGCGGCAGCTCCTACCCCTCCCTCAAACCAAACGGGGAAATCGACCGCCTGCGTCGTCATCATTCGCGTGATAGGATCGACAGCATGACGCGTGCGTTTCTCAACGCGCAGAGGCTGCGACAAAAATTCCGACGACGAGACCCAAACGCGACCCGCAAAAGCGCCGCCCCACCGACTTGCAATCTCGCCCCCCCCTTGCGCGTTGAGACGATATCCCAAAATCGCAACGTCCACCGAGGGTTTCCCCTCCATCTGACGCAGCGTCGAATTGAGCGTCGTCGCAATTCCCTCCATCCTGGAGCGCGTCGCGTCTCCAAAACGCTGAAGCATCGACGGCGACTCGTCTATGAGAAAAACTATGCAGCCCTTATTCATAACTTCCATTACCCTAATAGTATTCAAACAAAATTTATTCAAGCGCGCGTTTTTCAAAAAATCAACGCAATCCAGGAGCCGCTTGCGTCCCCATGTTCAAAAATTGGATGAGGCACACCATGTCGGCATTAAACGCCATCCCGCGCGCCCCCGGCTGAAGAGGAAAACCTTCCGCAACGGCGTGCTGGTAGAAACTCTCTGGCAAAATGCTCGACATCTCAAAAAGCCCATACGCAAGCGGATCCGGAAGCCCTGCCGGGGACGCAGGGAACATGAACGAGTCCGACGCCGCCATCGAAAGGTGGCAGTTGAAGAGTAAGACGTTCCCATCGTTCGTCGCAAGGTTGGTCAAAGCCCGCGCGTAGGGAATCGGATCCCCATCTTGTGACTCGCCATCCGTTATGTGTACAACAATCGGCGGAAAGCTGTTCGGATGCATACTTATCCACGCGGAGAGAAGCTCGTGAGCATGATAAAACATGTGGCACATCGGCGTTCCACCTTCCGCGACAGGATCGACCCAAACGGGAACTTCGCACGGGATTTGAAAAACTTCGCCCGTTTCCTCATCCGGGATGAATTGAATGCGCTGATCGATTCGCACGGGATTCATACCAATGTCGGGAATCGACACGATTGATTGCCCCGCAAGCGGACCGCGCAAGGCGGATTCAATGATAGGATTCCCTGCGGGGTCCGTCCGATAGCCAAATACGCCGACGTCCATCCAGTCTTTAATTCCCGAGTCGCCGCTGGCACGAATGGCCATGTTTTGCAACCAACCATTGATCGCGGAGACAAGCTCGTCGCACTTGCGATTTTGCGACACTCCCAACGGCTCCTCCATCGAGTACGATTGATCCAAAAGAAATAAAAAGCACGCCTTATTGTGACGACTAATCTCTTGCGTATACGGCATATCCCATTCCTCGTAAAAAAAGTCTAATATAACGATTCCATTTTCCGATCCGCTCTATTTTTGACGCGCACATTTGGGTACGTCTGTTTCACAACAGACTTTGCGTTTCAAAAACAGGAAAATCAAAAAATAAACCAACAAACACGAAAAACCTGTGTATCAAAATTTGACGGAATCCGACGAAATGAAACAAAGATCAACGGAAAATTTCTTGAATCTTCGACCAATTTTCATCCTTCAATATAACGCGAGAAACGTCCGCCGCCCCCCGGAACGAAATCCCGGTTTCTTGCTTGGTTTTTTTCTCGTGCTCACGAAGTCGATCGTCCATTTTTTTGCAGCTGTTGTGAAAATCAATCCATGCGCCGCGCGTGTCCATTTGCGCAGCGAGCTTCTTTTTCGCCTCCGCGTACTTTTGGCAGAAGCCAGCCTCCAGTGGAATCGAAGGTGGCGTTTTGAAATCCTCCGAGGGACGCATTCCAACGGACACAGTAGGATTATCGTACTCCTTTTGTGTCGGATAGCATTTGTACCCAACGACTTTCCCATCCTGCTCGACCAAGCGGAAAAAGCCGCGCAAGATGGAGCCATCTTTCATTTCCGCTTCCTGAAGCAAAGGACTTTGCGTGAATTTCACTTCAGGGATTTTTTCCTGCATTCGACGACGAAAAACGGTTCGAACCCTTTTTTTCTGCGCGTCAAGTTCCTCCCGCTTCTTGCGCGAAATATCGTCATCTTTGAGCAAATCCTGAAAAGCGTTAATTTTTGCAATCAAATCCTGCGCAGACGATAATAACTCCCGAAGCGGCAGATTCTTTCTTGCGCCGAAATCCGAGATTGCAATGTCGATCTCGCCGGAATATTGCTCCTCGAGGATTTTGATTCGCAAGTCCGTCGCAAGGGCGCGAGATTCCTCCAACTGCGTTTTTTCTGCATCCGAAAGCTCGCTTTCATCGATTCCCTCATAGCGATCCACAATCTCTTGAACCTTCTCCAACTGCGCCTCGGGCGACTCTTGCGAGAGACGTATGTCGCCTAACTCGTCGCGCCCAGCAAAAACTTCCGACATGTTTTTGAGGCGCTGCACTTCTCGTCTCACGACCGCGTCAAGAATGTCGTCGTAATCCGCGAGCAAAACATTGCACTTGTCGCGGCAAATGGAGTAGTCTTTCGATTCGTACGCATTTCGACTTTCGCCCAGAATCTTGGTCGATTCTCCTACACGCCGTGCTTTCACGATTCGCGCTTCGAGAGCCTTCTCCTGCGCCTCCAACTCTGATTTCACGGAGCCGGGGGGAAGCGCGCTCGAAAATTCCTCACGTATTTCGCGAAACTTCCGCATACTCCACGTCACTTGATCCAAATCTGTCGAGCGGAAATTTTGCAAAATATCCAAGTATTCAAATATATACCCGGAGAGGGCGTTCCATTTTTCAAATGCAGCCGTCGCGCCGCGCAAGAATCCGTAGGAGCGAACCTTCTCCGAGGCCGCATCGGAGGCGGGGAGAATCAATTCCGTGACGATAAGTCCCTCCATCGTATTCTCCAAATTGCGCGACCGGCGCGACACGTCGTCCATTGCACGGCGCGTCGAGGCGAGAAGTTCCGTGTCGTCAGGGACCGTACGATTGGGAACGGAGATAAAATCGACACCCGCAGTTGCCGTCAAAAAAACGAGCGGCGACAAAAACAGCAGTAGTGTGAAAAGTGTGCGTTTCATAATTTAATTTCTTTCGTTTTTCTCATTTCTTGGTTGATGAAAATTCTTCCAAGACGTCCATGTCCTTAGCAGGCAACCTCAAGGAGACCTCATAAACCTTTCCTTCATGGATTGGTTGAATTTTGTATGGTTTCGCTAAAAATATGGTCTTCGTGCCACTTTCCGATCGCGGATGAATCTCGACTTCAACGTGAATTTCATCCGTTCCAACCGTGATTTGTCTGGCGATAGACCTTTTTCCAGGAGGTATGTCGCGAATTTCCCACTGCCCCACATCGTCTCCATTGGATGAATATTGTGTCACTCGACATTGAATCCGGTAGTCTTCAAGTATCTTTTTTTTCGACCTGGTCGCTGTCGAAACTTTGATGACGAAAACCGCTTTTTCGTGCTGAAGCTCTTTGTTCGATGCCGTTTTGTCCCCACGGAAAGACCAGACCGCGCTGCTCAAAACGCGTTCGCCAGCACGAAGCGCGCCGAAGTCGAGCGTCTCACCTCGGGACGCCTCCATCTCGCCAAAGACGTCGGCGTCCTCTTCCTCCTCTTCCTCGAGATATTCAGGAGAATCAAGGGGGGTCTTGCCGCCAAATGGGTTGCGAGATGGCGTCGCGCTTGGACGGCGCGCGGGTGTTTCCTCCGCCGGAAGGCTCGTCTCCTCGGCTCCGTCCACGTTTTTGCTAACGTTTTCGTCCACTTTTGGCGACTCGCCTGCGTCGTCGTTTGCGTCGTCGTT
>JAUNBK010000022.1 GCA_030527105.1 Planctomycetia bacterium | reverse complement strand
TCACGCGATCGCGCTACAGCCTTTGTTTTAAGGCATCAACACCTCCTGATTCCCACGTTTGAAAATCGCTGCGGACGGTTTTTTCGTCCATCATCAGAACCCCCGCCCCGCCGTCGATAGTCCGACCAGTCCCGACCAGAAAAACGGCTTTGATTTTGTCCGCCAACCATTTTTCCTTCGCTTTTTTGTGCGCGTTGCGCAATTCTTTCAATTTCATTCCTACAATCGATAATTTTCCATCTTTCGACCTTGACTCCATTTGCAAAGTGTGGCATACTGACCTTATCGTCAAACAGTCCGTGTGACTTTTGCGGGAATTTTATTGGAGAAGTAGTATAGATTGCATTGCATCACGAGTCCCTTGTGGGTTTCGCGCGACTGGTGAATTTTTTATTTTTTCCCCCGATTTTTGTTCAGGCAATGAGTTTCTCTCCCAGAATATTTTCCCTGAATAGCCTTGAATTTCAGCATTCTCGTCTGCCATGGCAAGTCGTTGTTCCGCCCAAACGCAATACTGTGGCTCAATCTCGATCCCAAAATAATGTCGATGCAGTTTTTTCGCAACGACACTCGTTGTGCCAGAACCTAAAAAGGGGTCGAAAACGACGTCACCCTCTGAAGAAGAGGCAAGCATGATTTTGGCGATCAGTTTCTCAGGCTTTTGCGTGGGGTGTGCTGTGTTCTCCGCCATGGACCAAAAGGGAATCGTGATATCGTCCCAAAAATTGGAGGGGCAAGTGTCTCGATAATTTCCGTCAGCTGTTGCACTCCAATCTTTGGGCTTTCCTTCGTGTCGGTATGGGGCAATAACCCTCTTCCGCATTTTCACGGCATCAAGATGGAACGTGTATTCGTCGCCGATCGTTGCAAACCAAATATCTTCCATGCCGTTTTTCCAGTTCGCTTTTGCTCCGCGTCCCTTTTCTCGTTGCCACGTAATGCGGTTTCGTACGCGAAAATACTCACTCAAGAGCCTGCCGATAATGAGGCTAGTTTCCCAATCGCAACAGACGTATATTGAGCCGGTTTCTTTGATCAACGGTTGCACCGCGCTCAGCCATTTGTGCGTGTATTCCTCATAGGTGGAATTTTTTTCTTGGAAAATTTTGTGCCGTTGAATGATTTTGTCAAATTATAAGGTGGGTCGGCAATGATTAAATCAACACTCTTGGCGGGGAGCAAAGAACAAACGCGAAACGTGTCGCCAAATATCGTAGAACATCAGCGATATCCGATATCGTGCTTTCTACGGAAACGCATCGCTCGTAGTAGGCAGCTCCCGCGCTCATCGAAGTGTTAATCGTCTTGTTTCGTCCCGCTTTTTGGGTTGCCATGCAAAGTTCCTTACAAAAATCCATTTCTCGTCTGTCGAGCGCCGCGATCCGGCAATTCGTCGCGCGGCGCTCTTTTTTCGCCTTGGGGAGGTGCGCTTACTCCTTCGGGTTTGAATACGCAGACGGCACAGCGGGATATCGCGACACACGACTTGGTGAGGTGCGCCCCATCGTTTTGTCCGGAATCGCTTCAAAGCCTAATTTCCATGCGGGCGACTCCGGCTTCAAACGAAAATCGTCGTTGGAGAGGTCGACAAAAAGCGGATCTTCGTTCACGATAGAATGGACGTCGAACCCGCGCTCTTCGCGCCAATTTTTCCCCTCGGTGGGAAATTCCACCGATTTGTGTGGATTATAATAGAGATTATAGTCGCACACGAAGTTGTCGTCGCGCCAATTGCTGCCAAAAATGGGTTGGTCGCTCGTGAAATAGATGATGTTTTTGCGAAGGAAAAAGCTAGTGTGCTCCTCGGTCCGCGTCCTTTGAAGCTGATTTTCGCGCGCATTCACGAAAATATTGTTCTCAATCACGTTCTCTTTCCCATAATGTTGATGAAACGACGCGCTCTTGGTTCGATAAACGATATTCCCACGCATGACGATTCCGGTGGAACCCTCGTCGGTATAAAGTCCCCAGCCACCGTAGCCGAAAGACTCCACATCGTGGATTCGATTGTACTCGACGCGCGTTCCGGGAGAGATTCCGAGTGTATACACGGCTCCCATGTCGGAGAGCAAACCTTGTCCGATCGTGTGAAAATGGTTCCACGCCACGACATTATGATTGGCGCTCGAGGGTTGATATCCCCACGACCAGCCGATCGAGACGGACGAGTAGTAGAGGTCGTACACGTCGCAATTCTGCACGGTGTTGTGCGACGCGCGCTGAATGAAGACGCCAATGCCTGCTGGGTGAATGCGCCCCAAGTGCGCGAAAGTCGACTCGATGATTTTATTGTGATTTCCGCAGACAAAAATTCCACCGCCACCGATATCGAACACGTCGCAACGATCGAAAGTGTTGCGCGCACTCTGAGCGTCGATTTTGAGCGCATAGGCGCCGCAGTGTCGAATGCAGCAATTTTCGAAGGTGCAATCTTGCGCGTTCTGGAGATTCACATTTGCGTACAAACCGCTCTCTGCCTGCGCGTGGTGCATTCCGAACTCTGGGAAGCTCCAAGCGCCGTGGGCGAAAGTGAGTCCCTGAAGCTGTACGTGGCGCGCATTTTGGAGCGTAAGGAGAAATTGGACGCGCGGAACGATAATCGTGGTGTTTTGCTGCGTTTCGCCCTCTCGTGGGATGTAGGTGAGCGTGCCACGTGAGTCGTCAAAATACCACTCCCCGGGGTCGCTCAAAGCGTCGCCAACGTTGTCGAGCAGGTAGCAATGGTCTTTCATGAACGACGCCCAATATGCGGAACTGGTCACGCGCCCCTTCATTTCGAGGATTCGATTCTCGGCGTCGATTTTCGCAATTGGGAGTCGCGACGCGTTCCAATGATGCGTCGTTAGAACCTCGACCTGGTGCGCGTTTTGGAGAGTCGAGGGAATGTCGTTTTTGCCATTGGTCTCTCCGAAGCGGAAGCGATTGTCTCGTTTTTTCTCGCCGCCCTCCACAAAATCGGTCGGTGGGAGCGTCTCCGCAATGTGAAAATACCCCTTCTTTGGGAGGCGCGGGCGAAAACGACGCTGGTCGTTCACGAAAAGCTGCGTGAATGGGTTGTCGTTCGAACCGAAACCACTATTCTCAGGAACGGTGGAATCTCCCGAGCGATATTTTGAATTGTCAGTTTGGAAATCTTTTTTCGCGAGGGTGATTTCCCACCACCCTTTTTCGTTCACGCTCCAATTTTTGAGAAGGACGCCGCCAGAGAAAACGACTTCCCCGCCGTTGGAACTTTGAAAAATTGTGGGCGAAAGTTTCGTGCCCGAGATGGAATCGTCCAAGACGATAGTGCGTTCGATAAAATAAACCCCCGGCGAGAAGGAGACTCGTACGGGTTGGTCGTAATTTGGGTGAGTTTTTCGGAATTCACGCACCGCATTGAGCGCGTCGTCGAACGTCTTCAGGTCACTCACGGGCGAAACCATAAAATCAGCGGCACGGACGCTCGCGCTCCAGCACATGCAGCATTGGAATAACGGCAGCAGAAGGAGCAGGGTAGGGCAGAGTTTTTTTCTCATCATGATAAAAGGTGGGTTATAGTACTTCTCGTTGAAATTTCCGATTCCGTCCGCCGTTGGAGCTACGCACCACGGCTCGCAAAACGTTGCATAAAACGGGAATTTTAAAGGAAAACGGGTATAAAATGTGGGAGGAACCCCGCCGTCGAATCGCGTGGCGACACGCAGCGGGGTGGAAATTTTTCGATCTAATCAAAAAGGAGACGTTTAAAATTTCTTCAAAAAAACATTTTTGAATTGCACCTTCATGGAGGGACCAACATGCATCTGCAATCCGAGGAGACCAGAGGCGCGCGCCACGTCGTCTTCGTCAACGACTTCGGACATCTTCACACCATTAATGTATTGCGTGCAAACGTTCCCTTTCGCGACGATGCGATACGTGTTCCACCCCTCCAAATCGACTGCTTTGAGGAGATCGTTTTTGTCGCCAATCGATTCAACGACGGTTTTCTTTCCGTCCTTGAGGAGCGTTTTATTTCCGCGCTCGGAGAGGATTCCACGGAAGTTTTCTCCATAAACGATCCCCATGTGCGGCTGCCCCGCAATGTCGCCTTGATACCCCCCGAGGCTCCAAGGTTTGCCCGGATTGAGAAACGCGCGATACTGAATGCCAGAATTATGGTTGTAGAGTCGGAAGTCGATCAGGAGTTCAAAATCGGCAACTTCCCCCTCCCAAACTAGGAAGGTGTTGTATTGAACGGATTTCTCAGAGGTCGAAATCCCCGTGATGCAGCCGTCCTGGACACTCCAAAAAGTGGGGTCTCCATCCCACCCCTCGAGCGACTTGCCGTCGAAAATTTGGACAAAACCTTCGGGGACGGGCTTGTCGGCGGGGGTCTCCTGCGCGCAAAGAACGGCGCTCAGCGTCAAGGCAAGTGCAAATGCAAAAGTTCTCATTATGGATCCTTTCGTTAAATGAAATTAATAAAATACACACCGACCGCCATTGTACTTCCAACTTGTAGGTATTTCAATAGCCCCCAGCGAGATTTTGCGAAATATTTTTCTTTTTTCCCAATATTCTCCATTTTCTCGATAAAACTCCTTGCATTTTGGTGAAAACAGGGTATAATCTATCCAATGGTTTCGATGCCGTTTTTTGTATTTATGATACTTCTCGTTGAAATTTCCGGTACCGTCCGCCGTTGGAGCTACGCACCACGACTCGCAAAGCGTCGCATAAAGCGGGAATTTAAAGGAGCGAGTATAAAACCTTTTTACAAAGTAGAGGGAAACATGCAGCGCAGACGCACTTTTTATCTGTTTTTGGCAGCATTGATCGCATTTTCAACACTGGCTTGCGGAGATGACCCTCCTACAACGCAGCTTCCACACCTCACAACAACGGGCGTCAACCCTGTGTGGTCGGCAGGCTATAGTGGTGCTGGCGTTGTGGTCGGCATCGTGGATGATTCCATGTATATGGATCACTCATACTACTCAACGCGTGTCGTTGGGGACGCATGTCGTTTTTTCGAGTATGATATATACACAGACAGCCTCTCGACCACGATCGGCTCCAACCCGCGTGCACTCGACGACACCCATGGTACCTCCGTGGCGGGTTGCGTCGCAGCATATGGTACAACGAACGTTGACTATGGATTCCTCTCCACGCCCCTCATTGCTCCTGCATACGGGGCTTCGCTCGTTGGTCTTGGAACAGACCTGATGTCCCCATCAATTGCCGCTGCGCTGCGCTATGGCAACGATACGATCGACATAAAAAACAACAGCTACGGTATGGGAACTGGGTTCGGGACTGTGCTGGGGAGTTTGGGAAACTTTTTCGATGGGCTGGACGGCATGAACGCCGCCCTGGCGATTCGCGAAGCGACGGAATCGAACGTTATTTTGGTTTATTCTGCGGGCAACTCACGAGACGGTCGCGATAATGGGGGCAATATACTTCCAAATGCGAAGGACGCCAACAAAAAGGGATTTCAAGCGCATCCCGACACGATTGTTGTGGGGGCTTTGGGAGGTTGGTCGTATGACGACACATACGACACCTACTCATCATTCAGCTGTTACGGTTCCAACGTTTTCATAAGCGCACTTGGCACCCGTATTCCTACGTCCGCAGTGGCGCTCTCCACGAAAGGGGATACGCTGGAGGCAAGCAGTGTCTATACCACGGTTTTTGGCGGCACTTCTGCGGCGGCGCCTGTTGCGTCGGGCATCATGGCGCTTGCGGTCGAGGCAATCAAAGACAATCCGAACGTGTCGGAAATGACGCCGCGTCTCATGAAACATCTGCTCGTGCAGACTTCGGACAAAATTGACCCTGGAGCCACCGATGAGTATACTGCGTGGACGACAAACGCTGCGGGCAACGCGTTCTCCCCGACGTATGGTTTCGGACGGATCAATGCCGAGAAACTTGTCTCCGCTGCCGTAACGACGTTGGACGTCTCACCACAATCGCGTCTCACGGTCGAGTGGGAATTAACCACGACTGGAGGCAGCGTCGATTTTACGCGACTTGACGACGACGTCTATGCTTATGCGCAAGCCGATCTTATGCCGGAAACAACGTCAGGGACGGACTCGTCGCTGGTGCGCGTGAGCAATTTTGATGCTGTTTCCATGGCACCGATCGTCGTAAGCGGTCCGGTTCTCTGTTCGACGATGCAGTATCTTTTTGACCCCGACGCTGCGTCGCTCACGCCCCCCGTCGGTTCCACGATTCTTGCGGCAGAGGCAACACCAGTGGCGCAGATTGAGTTCCGCGCGACTTTTACGGAGGATTCATTCGCGGATTTGGAGATTCAGCCGTTGGAGGAAATGGCTCTAACGATTGGAATAGACGCACCGTATCTCGGAGATTTGCGCATCGAAGTCGTTTCTCCCTCCAACACGGAGAGCATTCTCTGTTTTGAGGATAACGAAGCGAACGACACAGCGCTGGAGGATGATGAGTTGTTTTGGACTTTCTCGTCGAACGCATTTTGGGGCGAGTCGCCCGTTGGTGAGTGGGAGGTCCGGGTTATGGATATGTTTGGCGAGGCGGATTTGGGAATGTTTAGTCTCATCACCTCGTTTTATATGGGCGAAGTCATGTCGGCGGACAATGCCGTTCCAGAACCGGGCACGTACGTGTTGATGATTATGGGCGCGGGATTCCTCGGAGTTACTTGCCTTTGGAGACGTCGTAGCGCGGCATGAAAAGCTTTGTGAAGCGTAGATTTTAAGAGTGATAAGTATGTACTACTCATCGTGCTTTAAAATTCCCGTTCTGCGCGACGCATTGCGAGCCGTGGTGTGTGGTTCCAACGACGGACGGAACCGGAAATTTTAACGCGAAGTACTATAAAACGTGTAACAGGAGATACTTTCATGTTGGCATATATCGATCCTTTCACGGGGAGCGTCATTTTGCAAGTTTTGGCGGCTGGTTTTTTAGGATTTGTCGCTTTTTTCCGACCCATCTGGGCGTGGATGTTCCCCCGGAGGAAACAGGATGTTTTAGATATGCTGGAAGAGAAGGATTCGCAGGCGCTTTCCGAGGATTCTGATGACACAGCCGCTGGGGAGCAGAAATAATGGAAAAAGTTTTCGGTTCTTTTCGTGACCCGGCGGGCGGCGTGTTTGTCGAAAACGACCGCATTTATCGCGCCATTTATGCCGACGGGGTGGAGGATTATCGTCTTTTCGTTGAAAGCGGATTGGCGAAGGAACTCCTCAAAAAAAAGTGGATCCCTGAGTTTCAAGAAGTCGACCCCGCGCGCATCAATGGCGCTGAAAAAGTCATTGAGGTTGAGCGCCTCCCGTGGATTTCTTGCCCGTATGAGTGGTCGTTCCATCAACTCAAGGAGGCGGCGCTTTTTACGCTCAAGCTCCAAATCAAGGCGCTTGATTTCAACATGACCCTCAAAGACGCCTCCGCATACAACATCCAACTCCTCAATGCGCGCCCCGTCATGATTGATCTCCAATCCTTCGAGCGCTATGAGGAAGGGACGCCGTGGAATGCGTATCGGCAATTCGTCATGCATTTTCTCGGTCCGCTGCTTCTCATGGCGAGGGACGTTCGCTACGGGCAGCTTTTTCGCGCGTGGTTGGACGGCTTCCCCATTGATTTCACGTCGAAACAGCTGCCGCGCCGCTCGTGGCTCAGCTTTGCGTGTCTGCTTCATATTCATTTGCACGCCCGGATGATTGCCAAGTACGAAAATACCCGGGGAAAAAGCGAGGCGAATCGGGAGAAACCCTCCAAGCCTGTGTCCAAGAGTTCGTTGTATCAACTTCTGGATTCGCTCGTTAATTTCGTGAAATCGATTCGCTCCGCCAAAATGAGCACGGAGTGGGGCGATTATTACAACGACATCAACTATTCCGACAGCGCGTTCAAGGCGAAAAAGGCGCTGATCGAGGAAATTTGCCGAAAATTCCAACCCGCGCGCGTTTGCGACTTGGGCGCGAATTGCGGAGAGTTTTCGCGTCAGGTGCCTGATTCCGTCCCCGTCGTCATCTCGGCAGACATTGATCCGGTCGCGGTCGACAAAAACTACATCCAAGTGCGCAAAAATGACGAGACGTCCATTTATCCAGTCCTGATTGATTTGTGCAACCCCAGCCCAAGTCTTGGTTGGATGAATGGGGAGCGGGATTCATTCCTCAATCGTGCGCGGTGTGACGTCGCGTTGGGGCTTGCGCTCATCCATCATTTGTGCATTGGGAACAACCTCCCGCTGCGGTATGTTGCGCAATTGTTCGATCAATTGGCGCCCGTCGCGGTGGTTGAGTTTGTGCCCAAAGACGACTCCCAGACGCAACGACTTTTGAGCGCTCGGGAGGATATTTTCCCCGAATACACGCTTGAGCGTTGCGTTCAGGTTTTTGGAGAGTATTTCCCTCATTGCGAGACGCACCCGGTGCCGGATTCGAAGAGAACGATTTTGGTCTTTTCGAAGTGAGCTAAGGGGCGGAGCAGGGTAGTCCACTTTGGGAGTCGCGTGCGGTGTGACTCCCAAAATGTGTGAAAAATGAAAACTTTGAGCGAGTTGCTATTTTTGAAACAATCGCAACAATCTTTCCGCGTTCGTGAGATCGGGCACAAGGCATTTTGCGCCAGCTTGGATACATTTTTCTCGCGACTCATCATCTGGAGCGATTCCCACCAAGTATCCCGCGAGATTTTGGACGCAATCCGCTTCAGGATCGGCAGAGATGAGGACGTTTGCCCCCTCTGCATTTGCCCCCTCCGCAGAAGAATCGACATGCGACAAATCAACCACCACCGATTCCGTCTCGGCAACCTTCGCGCAAAACGCCTCGCGCCCTGCCACATTTTTCTCCTCAATGGAGTTGCAAAGAAGGAACCTGCGCGGGGCGAGCTTGCCCGGGAACGTGAAAATTTCCATGTCCCACGACTCTCGGAGTTTTTTTTTCAAGGAGCAGACGAGAGAGTGAAAATAAACGACGTGAAGGTCCTCAATCTGCTCCATGGAGTCCGTTGGAGCCAAGAGACAGAGGTCGGCAAGGTTCTTCATTTTTCCACCGTCTCTTCCGCCGAAAGCGACGATGAGAATTCCCATTTCTCTCGCTTGCTCGCAAAGTCGGAGAATGTTTGGGGAATTTCCACTGCCACTATAAACGATGAGGAGGTCTCCCGGCTTGCCCAAAGTGCGGAGGAGGATTTTGTAGACATCTTCGTAGCAAAAATCGTTCGCGAGGCACGTCACAAGGACGGAGGAATCGTTGAGACAAATGGTTTTGAACCCATTCCTCTGGTGAATTCTACAGCCTTTCGTCAAATCGTTGATGATATGGCTTGCCGTCGCGGCACTCCCGCCGTTGCCTGCCGTGAAAATGGTTGCGTCGTTTTTTTTCGTTTCGAGAATCGCTTCCGCAATGCGCTCCAACATTTGGAAATCAGTCTTCAAAAGCGCCTCGGCAACTTCCTGCGCATACGTTTGAGGGTCGCTCGAAGCGTCAAAACATGGATTCGACATTGGTTCCTCTTCCATTTTATTAAATTAGGGCAGAAAAAAAGACCTCGTTCGTTTCAAACCGAATAAGGTCCCTACACATAAGTATAAAAAGTGGCGGGGGCAGGACTCGAACCTGCGACCCTGAGGTTATGAGCCTCATGAGCTACCAGCTGCTCTACCCCGCGATCTATAGGAATCACGTATGCGTTCCATTTATCAATCACATTGATGGCTTAGTTATAGCACATTCGCTCCAAAAAACAAGGGGGGGTGGGGAGAAAAAGGGGAAAAAACACGCTGTGGAGGAGTCTTGGCGGCTTTTATACTGCTTCGCGTTGAAATTTTCGGAGCCGTCCGCCGTTGGATCTAGCACCTCGACTCGCAAAGCGTCGCACAAACGGGAATTTTAAACGACGATGAGTATAAGCATGGCGAGTGTAAAATAGGGTAAGTTCGTCCACAAAAATGTTGATAAATTTGTTGTTTGGGCGTGCCCTCCCCCTGTTTTTTTCGTGCGTATCCTTTAAATTATATAATATACTGGCGCTTAAATGAATTTGAGTTTTCACAAAGTTCTGGAATCCGTGGTGCGTAGCTCCGACTGCGGACGACTCCGGGAATTTTAACAAGAAGTATTATAAAATGCACACTCCCAAACGACTTTTTTGGCTCGAAACGCTGCTCGTTTTCCTCGCCTTTGTTCTCTGCGGAGCGTATTCCGTTCCAGACGTGAACGAAGCGCATTATTTGGGAAAAGCGATGCACTTTTGGAATCCAGATTACGTGAAAAACGATTTTTTCCTCAACACCCCCGACGCGCACCTGGTGTTTTATTATAGCGTTGGGTGGATTTCCCAATTTTGTGAGAAAGAAACGTTCGCCTGGGTCTGCCGATCAATCGTTTGGTTCCTTCTCGCGTGGGGGTGGGTGTATATGGTCTCGCCCATTTTTTCGCGATTTGGAGCCGCTCTTCTCTCTGCCCTTTTGTTTTGTTTTCTCTCCGAAAATTACAATTTTGCGGGAGAATGGGTCGTTGGTGGCGTCGAGGCGAAGTGTTTCGCGTATGCGTTTCTCTTTTTGGGAGTGGGGTTCATGGTGCGGAACCGGTGGAATCTCGCGTGGGTTTTTATGGGCGTTGCCGCTCTTTTTCACGTTCTTGTCGGCGGCTGGGGACTCGTCGCGTTGGGACTCACGTGGGTCTTCATGCGATGGTGGAGTCCGAACGAAACGCACATTCCCTCGTTTCTCACTGTCGCGCCGTGGGCAATCGTGGCGATTTTGATTTCGCTCCCCGCCCTTGTCCCTGCGCTCCTGATGAATGTGGATGTCTCGCACGAGACCGTTCGTCTTGCGAATCGTCTCTATGTTTTCGAGCGCCTGCCTCATCATCTCCTCCTGAGCCACATCGTTCAAAGAACACCCGAGAAGGCGCTCTATTTTGGCATGATGTTCATGATTTGGAACGCCCTTTGCGCCCGTCCGAGATACTCCAACGGAGAAATGCACCTCCGAATGTTCGTTTATTCCACGACCTGTTTTCTCGTTGGAGGGTGGATCATCAACTTGCTCATTAATACGTCGCCCGACTTTGTCGCGTCGCTCATGAGGTTTTATTGGTTCCGAATGGTGGACGTTTGCGTCCCGATGGGCGTCGCGATTTTGGGGGTGAAATTCTGCTCCGAGAGCGTGCGGGACGAGGAACTCGACGCGGGCAAATTGAAAAATCCCTCCGTCGAGCAGGAAAAATGGACGAAAAAAGAGAGGAAAGAATTCGAACGCCGTCGAAAAAATCTGCGCAAAAGGCTCCAATTGAGTCGAACGATCATGCTCGCGGCTCTCGTTTTGGCGGCTGGGTACCAAGTCTATTTCGCGGGGCAACGCGTGTGGGAATCCAAACCACCGAGGCAATGCGCTGGTGCCGCGAAAGGCGAAGATTGGCTCGACGTGTGTCGATTCGCGAGGGAAAAAACCGCGCCTGACGACATTTTTATGGTGCCGTACAACACGCGGACTTTCTCGTGGTATTCGCGGCGCCCTGTTGTCGGCGTGTGGAAAGATATTCCTCAAGACGCAGCGAGTTTGTGCGAGTGGTGGAATCGAATTCAGATTCAATTTTATGGCGTCGACGAACAAAAAATGACGCGCCCCTACGGGAGGCTCAAATCCTTTTCGCTCTTGCCGCAGCAACGTTTGGACGCGATCAAACGAAAGTACCACGCCAAGTATGTTGTGGGATTCAAAGGAGATCTGCCTGCTGAAAAACAGGTGTACGAGAACAAAACCTTTGCCGTGTGGGAGCTTTAAACGCCTTGCGTTAGAATAATAGTGTTAAAATCAACCTGTCGCATTGAGGAGACGATGTCGAATGAAAAATCGAGTCCGCTTGTTTCTTGTCTTGTCGTTTTGCCTATTTCTTGGCTTCGCTCCATTTGTTGCGCGGGGAGAAGGTGGGGGTGAGGTTGAATTTTTCCCTCAGGAACTCCCCAATCCGCAGCCGCCGTTGGAGTCGATTCAAGATTATTGGGATATTTTCAACGTGAGTAATTCCGTGCGCGAAAGCTACCTCGATGGCGCTGCTTGGCTGCCCGGCGAGGATCTGCTCTTTTTTCAATATCGCTTGGCGCAAATCGATCTGGGCGTCCTCGAGCCTTGGAGACGTCCTCAAAGCGATTTGGATGCGTTCGACAATTTCTCTGCGTTTGAGCTGAATCGACAACGTTTCGACCTCTTCCACTTGCGCGGCACCTTGAAAAATATGACCAAACTTCGCGCGCCGGAAGAAGCGCTCGAACGCTACGGCGTCTCGGAGTATTTTTTGTGCGATGTGGAACTCGCCTCGGGGCGCACGATTCATCTCTTCTGCTCGCAAATTCCGCGACATTTTTTGAAATTTGGCAAACAAACGCCGGAGGGAATTCAGGTCGGCGCAAATGCGATCTTTTTGAAAAAAGGAGAGGGAAATTCCTTCTATATGCTCACGACGCGCTTGGCGTGGTATCCTGATTCCGAGTTGGGGAACGCGGAATTTGATTATGGGCTGCTCGACGATTTGGATCGAGAGGAACCGGAGGAGGATGCGAAAAGTCCCCGAAGGCGCGACATGCGTCTCACCATGCGCAATCGCGAGTGCTTCTACCAAATGATGGCGGCGGCAGCGCGAATTTCCTCCGATGAATACGAAGAAATCATTCAAAAAAATCGCGAAAATGCGCCAAAAGAGCGTTTCGAGCCAGAAACTTCCTTCAGCTCCGTGCGACCATTTTTCTCGAACCCGCTGGCGGAGCGCGGAAATTTCTTCCACCTGCATGGACTTGCGAGGCGAATTACGATGGTTCGCGTCGATGATGAGGATATCCAAAACCGATTCGGAATAACGCACTATTATGAAATATGGATGTATTGCGACGAGGCGCCGCAGCAGCCGATCGCTATTTTGACGACGTCGCTCCCTCCCGAGCTTTCTCCCGGCGGCGGCTCGGGATTCTACGCCGATATTTCCGTGCCCGTTTTCTTCTTCAACACTTGGACGTACAAAGGTCGAGACGAAAAGGGAGAAACTATTTCGCGATACGCGCCGCTTCTTATCGGGAGCTGCCCGAAACTCACCCAGCCCGGCGAGCCTTTCGACTGGTTTTGGTTTAACGTCATAAGTATCACGCTTTTTAGCTCCATTATGGCAATTTGCACCGTTTTTTATTGCTATTCGACGCACAAAGACGAGTTTTTCCGAAGGCGTGAGCACGATCGTCGATTCTCGCTCCCCAATGGGCAGTCGCTCAACGAAGTCGGGTGGGATGTCGTGGCGGAGCCGGATTTTACCAATTGGGGCGCGGAGCCGGAGCCTGAACCAGAGCCAAAGTCTGAGGACTCCCCGACAAGTGAAAATGTCGAGGAGAAAAAGAACTCGAAAAATTCGGACAAATCCAATAAATCGAAAAAGAAGAACAAATCCAAATCAAAGAAAAGATGATTTTTTACAATCTCACCATTTATACTCATTGCGCGTTAAAATTCCTGTTCTGCGCGATGTTTTGCGACCCGTGGTGCGTAGCTCCAACGGCGGACGGAACCGGAAATTTTAACGTGAAGTATTATATAACCCCGAAAGGAAAATAAAAAGATGAAACGACGTGAATTTTTGGAAAAAACGCTCGCTGGTCTCGGCGTGGCGGCTCTCCCCAACCTGATTTCCCCGCTCATGGCGGCAGAAACGCTCGACCAAGCGGCAGTCGTGGCGTCCGACTTTTCGACGGATCCCGTTGCCACGGTCGCACTCACTCCTCAAATCAAAACCTCGCGCGTCGGACTCGGAACTGGCGTCCACGGTGGCAATCGACAATGCAATCTCACTCGAATGAATCGCGAAAAGGCGGTGGACATCATTCGCTATTGCTACGACTGCGGAATCCGCTTTTTTGATTTGGCGGACATGTATGGTACCCACCAGTTGGTCGCGGGCGCGCTCGCCAACAAACCGCGAGACCAAATGACGTTGAGCACCAAAATTTGGTGCCATCCGGGCGGCGTGCCTGAAAAAGAGCGCCCTCTTGCCGACGTGCTCGTGGAGCGTTTCTTGCGCGAGCTGCACACGGATTATATCGACATGGTTCAGCTCCATTGCATCTTCAACACACGTTGGACCACGGATTTAGCGCACCAAATGGAGATGTTGGAGAAACTCAAGGAGCGAGGTTTGATTCGCGCACATGGGATTTCGTGCCACTCTCTGGCGGCGGCAAAACAAGCGGCAGAATTGCCTTGGATCGATGCGTTCCACATCCGAATCAACAACGCGAACATGCGCATGGACGGAACTTGGGACGAAACTGCCGACGTCACGAGGCTCGCGAAGAAAAATGGCAAGGGACTCGTCGCCATGAAGGTTTTGGGCGAGGGTGGGATCAAAACGCCTGAGGGAAGACGCGCCTCGACGGAAGCGGTCGTGCGCCTCGGAACCATAGACACCATGATCGTTGGATTTGAGGAGCGCGCTCACGTAGACGAATTCCTCCTGAACGTCGAAAACACGCTCAAAGCGATGAAAGCAGAAGCCTCCGTATAGTCCCAAACATCTGGACAAAATTTGCGAGGCGGGAAAATCACCCGCCCCGCAGTGCCTGTTCTTAGTCCTGAGCGATGATGTTCAAAACTTCCTGAAGGTTTTTCTTCCCAAAAACGACTTTCGAATCGTTTATAATCGTACAAGGAACACTCATGACGTTGTATTTTTCTTTCCACTCGGGAAAATGCGCCATGTCGATCATCTCTGCCGACACGTTGTCGGAAAGCGATGCAATTCGTTGCGCGGACATGACGGTCTCGGGACACATCGTACACGACAACGAGACAAGAATCCGAACGCTCGTTTTCTTTTCAAGCGCCTGAATTTTGATTTTTGTCTCCTCATCAATAGCTTGTCCCGGTCCCGCGACGTTGTACATTGCGACGATGAAGGAGTTTATTTCGTGCCCACCTGGCACGCCATGGAAATGAATCCCGACAGAGGAACCATCAGCGCGACAAATTTCAATAGAAGGCGCGATTTCTGGCGCCTCTCCCTCGCTCGTACCCTCTGCGCGCGTCCACGTCACCCGGTTGGTGAGCGACGTCAATTCTTCCAAAAACCCGACGATCTCTGCCGACAGTGGCGCCTCATTGAGCCACGCCTTGAGAAGGATTGGATTCTCAAATTTCTCGAACACGGCTTTGAGTTGGCTCCGCATTTGCGCGTCGAGAAACCCGCGCTCGTCTTTCGATTCTGCCAGAGTTTCGAGTGACGGCTTGTGTCGAGCGGGTCGAGTCTCCAACTCCGGGATGCCTAATTTCTCGTGCAGGTTTGAAACGTGTTTTTCTGCGGCAGTTGCCGCAATTGCGCCATCGGCAACCGCCGTGACGACCTGTCGCAGGTTCTTCACACACACGTCGCCAGCAGCATAAACGCCGTCAAGGTTCGTTTTTTGGTTTCTGTCCGTCAGGATGTACCCAGCCGGGTCAAGCTCGATCGTTTTTGGGAGCCACTGCGTATTCGGAACGTATCCCGCGAAAACGAAGACGCCGAATCCGTTTTGATCGACAAATTCCGAGGTTTCGCCAGTCCGTCGATTCCGAAAGAGCGCCTTCTGCGGCATAGCGTCCCCCTGAAGTTCCACGAGTTCCGTGTTGAAGATTGCGTCGACGTTTTTCATTCCTAACAATTTGTCCGCCACGGTTTTTGCGCAGGAGAAATTCTCTCCGCGGACGACGAGACGGACGTGGCTTGCGTATTTCGCCAAAAATATCCCTTCCTCCACGGCTGCAAAACCTCCGCCGAGGACAAAAACCGGCTTGCCAGAGAAGAATTCTCCGTCGCACGTTGCGCAGTACGCGACTCCGTGCCCTTGAAATTCCTTCTCGCCTTTGAATCCGACCTTGCGCGGGTTGGCACCGACTGCAAGAACCACCGCGAGCGCCTGATATTCCCCTCGAGTGGTGGAGAGTTTCTTGATGTCTCCCTCCAAATTCATGTTCAGAACTTCGGCAAGAGCAAACTCCGCGCCGAATGCTTCCGCCTGCTCGCGCATTCTCGAGGTGAGTTCGCGACCGTCCGTGCGCAAAATTCCCGGATAATTAACCAACTCATCCGTGATTCGAATTTGACCACCGATCTGTTCTTTCTCGAGCACCAGTACCTTATACTTTGCGCGCGCCATATAAATCGCGGCGGAGAGTCCCGCTGATCCTGCGCCTATGATAATAAGGTCGTAAAAATTGGGAGACACCTCCCGTACCACGCTCTCTGTGGAATCCGCCAGAGGTTTTTGTCCCTCAGTCTCTTGCATCATTCTTTTCTCCACGCTGTTCGATTTAAAGTTGCCCAATTAATTGTTAAATAAAGTTAATTGTCAAATAATGTTGCGACAAAAACGCGCGCCCCGAGTGAAAGACGTAGGGCGACGCGTAATACGATGAAATTCCACACGAAACGAATTCTACACTACAACAGCCCGACCAAATCCAAACTCGGCTTGAGAGTCTCGGCACCCGGCTGCCACTTTGCGGGGCACACTTCGTCGCCGTGCTGTGCGACAAATTGGGAAGCCTGCACGCGGCGCAGCAACTCGTCCGCATTGCGTCCGACGTTTCCGGCGATCACTTCGTACCCGACGATCTTTCCTTCAGGATTGACGATGAAGGTTCCCCGCTCTGCCATACCGGCGGATTCGATCATGACGTCGAAATCCCGCGCCAACGCGCCCGTCGGATCCGCGAGCATCGGATACTGAATCTTCTGAATCGTTTTGGAGGCATCGTGCCACGCTTTGTGTACGAAATGGCTGTCGCACGAAACCGAATATATCTCGCATCCTATCTTTTGGAATTCACCGTATTTATTCGCCAGATCCTCCAATTCCGTCGGGCAGACGAACGTGAAGTCCGCAGGATAGAAGAAAAAGACCGACCAATGCCCAAGGATATCTCCTTTTTTCACTTCCTTGAACGCGCCCTCATGATAAGCCTGAACGCTAAAATCCGCAACCTCTTTTTGAATCAGTGACATTTTTGATTCTCCTTCTTTGTTTAAAGCCGTATCTTAAAATTTAGGAATCTTGAACATGAATTATCTTCATGTTACTTTGTACATTGTACCAAACTTCGCAAAAGTTGCAAGAGGGGGTGGGGATGTTTTTTAGGAAAAACTAAAAATTTTTTGTGTATTGAGATTCCCTCAGATTCAGCTAGTTGGAATGGGCAAAAGAGAAGAGGTGTATTGGAGATAAAGGAGCCGAGGACACTCCCGAGGGCAGTTTTTTGTGCGAAATCTCGAGAATTCAAAGATTTGAGGTATTTTTTAGGGGTGTTTTGCGAAATGCTTAATTTTACGATGTTGTATGATTAGGGATTTTTTCAAAGTGTTTTAGTCCGATATTCGTAGTAAATGCAATATTGCGTAAAAATAGGAGTCTGACGATTTGAGTACTTTTGTATTTTTTGATTCTTTTTGGAGAAAAATGGCGTTTTTTTGGTATTTTTTCGGATCAATGTTTTTTCGAAAAAAGGGTTTCTGCGCTCAATTTCCGCAGCCAAATTGATAAGCGTTAATTTAATTGTTTTTGCACCCATGTTGAAGTGTGTTTCACACGGTTTTTTCTGCGCTCAAACCCCGCCATATGAAACTCGGACTAAAACATTAGGCTTTTTGGGCGACAATCTTTTGGAGGCATGTTTTATGCGCCCGAATGCAAAAGGTGAAAATAATTCTCTGGGAAAATGAGAAAAAACAGCAGGAAATGGGCGTTTGTTTGAATTTATGCTCATCGTCTTTTAAAATTCCCGTCCTGCGCGACGTTTTGCGAGCCGTGGTGCGAGGAAGCTCCAACGGCGGACGGAAGCGGAAATTTCAACGCGAAGTATTATAATGTTTTGAGCGACGAGCGAATCCACGAGGATTTTCAGGATATCTATTAGAAAAGAATATCCTCTATAGAGACGCCCCAAACCTCGACGATTCTTCCGAAAGGCGGAGATTTAGGGCGCGACTTGCTTGTGTGATTTCTCGGTTTTTTACTCCTGAGAGCCAAAAATGTCGGCAGGTTTCACAGGCGACTTCTCCTCCACCGGGCAGACGGGTGTGTCCGGGATTTCACGCAGCCAAATGTTGCGGAAGCGAACGGGATTGCCGTGATCCTGAAGAGAGATCGGCATCTTCGCCTCGTGCCGTGTGTACGCTGGCGGCTCGTGCCACGCCGTCGTCCCTTTCACTTGAATGTGGTTTTGAACCAATACGCCGTTTTGGAACACCGTGACGTACATCGGTTTCACCAGATTGCCGCTTTCGTCGAATTGCGGGCGCATAAAAATGATGTCGTAGCTCTGCCACTCGCCGGGCTTGCGACACACGTTCGCCATGGGCGGATTTTGTTTGTAGATGGAGCCGCACTGACCATCGTAGTAGGTTTCGTTTTCGTAGGAGTCAAGCACCTGCACCTCGTAGGGACCCCAAAAAACACCGCTATTTCCGCGTCCTTGTCCTGAGCCGGAGACTTTGCTCGGCGTGGCGAATTCGACGTGAAGTTGAACGGAACCGAACGATTGTTTCGTGGAGACGGCACCCTTCCCTGAGTAGACAACGCCCTCTTTGATTGGCCAATTTTCGCCATTATTCCACGCGTCCATACTCGTTCCGCCGAAAAGGACGACGGCATCGGAGGGAACATTTGCGGGGGCGGTCTCTGGACCCGGATCCACAACGGGGGGCTTCTCCCACTGAATGCCGCTTTTCCACTCGTCAGCGCACGATTGGGAGACAGAGGCAAGAGCCACGAGGACAACAAAACTGGCGACGATGATTTTTTTCATCATAAAACTCCTTAAATATTGCAAGATAGGTGAAATTTTCCGACTCGTGAGGCGAAACACAAGGGAGGCATGCCGACGACTTCGGAAAAACAACACCCTTATTTTACCAAAAAATCGCGTTGGTGGCAGGGGGGGGGAGGTGGGGAAAGTTTGTGAGTTTGGGACGCTCACGTGTATTTGAACGCCAGTATAACTTCAACGTCGCTATTTCACCTGCGGAATGTCGGACCATTTGGTCGTATACGCCGGTGATTTTCGATCCTGCCGACTCTTCCAATGTCGCTCGCTCGGCAGACCTTCCGCAGCAATTAAAACGCTCGCGTTCCCCAACTCGCGACGGAGGGTGTCGATCGTTTGAAGAAGCCTCGCTCTGGCGTCGTCGCGCGCGTCGTCCTGGGCTTGTTTTTCGGGGGAATCGAAGAGTCGATACTTGCTTTCCCCACGTGTGTTCGTGAGCGAAAGAAACGTGACGGCAGCCTTCTTGTACGACACCTCCTCACGAAACAAATTTTCGACGCAGCGCCGCGCGTGTGGGATCATCGCGAAGGTGTCGTTCTGCGCCGACTCGAGCGGAATCGTGGCGGAATCGCACCAGGGTGTGTAGCCCTCGCCGCCGCGTCCCTCCTTCAGATTGCCATAAAGCGTGATTTGAATCGCTTCGGCGTAGAGTTTATATCGACGAAGTTTTGCCGCACCAATGTCGAGAAAAGACGAGACGGCTTCGCACAACTCGGCAGGATTTTCGACCTTTCGACCAAAAGAACGCGAGTGCTGAATCGAGTATTTCGGCGGCGCGTAGTCCTCCAACTCGAGGCACGACTCGCCACGAAGTTCGCGAACCGTCCGCTCCAAAACGATCGAATATTCCCTTCGGATGGCGATCGGGTCGCATTGGCTCAAGTCCCACGCAGAACGAATCCCAGAACGCATTAGTTTCTCGCGCAGCTTCCGCCCCACGCCCCAGACGTCGCCCACCGGGATCGTTTCGAGCGCAAGACGCGTTTCTGCGGGACCGTCGAGCAGGACGGATTCCACTCCCGCCTCTTTCGCTTTGTGGACGGCAACTTTCGCGAGCGTTTTTGTCGGCGCGACCCCAAAAGAGACCGGAATTCCCGTCCAACGCCGAATCGTGTGGACGACATGGTGCCGAAACGCTTCGGTCTCGCTGTCGGGCGTCGAGTCGAGATTCAAGAACGCCTCGTCGATAGAATAGACCTCGATAAAAGGCGTCCATTGTCGCAAGCACGCCATGACCCTCCGACTCATGTCGGCATATAACTCGAAATTTGACGAGAAGACCGCCACGTTGCGGCTGTCGCACAAAGAACGGATTTGAAAAAAAGGGACGCCCATCGCGATACCCAACTTTTTCGCCTCGGGCGACCGCGCCACGACGCAACCATCGTTGTTCGACAGGACGACCACGGGCTTGTCCCACAACCGAGGGACAAACACCTTCTCGCAGGACGCGAAAAAGGAGTTGCAATCTACAATGCCAAACATGGTTTCGCTCCTTGGCGTTCCCAAACTTGCCGTGCACGAAAACGAGGCAGAGTGCGTATTTCAACACCCAACCTCGTCGTTGATAATAAGCCGAAGCGCAAAAGGCGGAAGCCAACGCCCCGCGCTGCTCGTTAGTTAAACGCTTCCTCTTCCGTCTCGCCACGGTCGCGAAGAACCGCTTTGCGACTGAGTTTCACGCGATCTTGCTCGTCGATTTCGATCACCTTGACCTCGAGCATGTCGCCAACCTGGCAAACGTCGGAGACCTTGGAGACGTACCCATCCGAAAGTTCGCTAATGTGGCACAAACCATCTCGACCGGGGAGAATCTCGATGAAGGCGCCAAAATCCTTGACGCTCGTCACGCGACCTTTGTAGACGCGACCGATTTCGACCGTCGCCGTCAGCGCGTCGATCTGCTCAAGCGCGTATTGTGCCGAGTCGAGATTGGAGCTAGAAACGATAACGGTGCCGTTTTCCTCAATGTCGATCGAAGCGCCGGAGGAATCCTGAATCGCACGGATCGTCTTGCCGCCAGGTCCAATGAGAAGACCAATTTTCTCGGGATTGATCTTCGTGCGCAGGAGGCGCGGCGCCCATTCTGAGATGTCGGGGCGCGGACGCGGAATCGTGCGAAGCATCGAACGAAGAATCTCAATGCGCGCCTCGCGCGACTGGGCGAGTGTGGCGTGAATAATCTCGCTGCTGATGCCGTCGACTTTGAGGTCGAGCTGGATTCCCGTGATACCGTTTTGAGTTCCCGCGACTTTGAAGTCCATGTCGCCATAATGATCTTCGTCACCAATGATGTCGGTGAGGATCGTCCATTTCTCGTTGCTCTCTTTGACGAGACCAACCGAAATACCCGCGACGGGGTTGGAGATGGGGACTCCCGCATCCATCAAGCCCAACGTTGCGCCGCAGACGGACGCCATGGAGCTGGAACCATTCGACTCAAGAATGTCGGAGATGATACGAATCGTGTAGGGGAAGTCGGCAGAGTCGGGGACAACCGGACTCACACTTCTCTCCGCCAACGCGCCGTGCCCCAGCTCGCGACGCCCAGGGCTTCGGATGGGACGGCATTCCCCAACGGAGAAGGAGGGGAAGTAGTAGTCCAACATGAATTTTTTGGAGTATTCCTCGAAAAGACCGTCGACACGCTGTTCGTCACGCGTCGTGCCGAGCGTCACGGTGATAAGCGCTTGCGTCTCGCCACGCTGAAAGACGGCAGACCCATGCACTCTGGGCAAGACCCCGACGCGTGAAGAGAGCGGACGGATTTCTTTCAAGCCACGCCCATCAGGACGGCAGCCACTCAGGATTTGATCGCGGACGACCTTTTTCTCAAGCGCCTCGAGAACGGCATCCAACCGCGATTTCGCAATCGCACCTTCGGCAGCCGGGTCGGGAATCAGTTCGGCAGCAATCCGCGCCTTCAACTCGCTCACCTTCTCGGCACGCTCGAGCTTTCCGACGGTGTGCTTCGCCTTATAATACTCGTCGTAATACGTTTCTTTTACTCTATCGAACAACCCATCGTCTTCCACGGGAGCATACTCACGCTTGGCGGGATTGACCTTTTTGATAAACTCTCTCTGGAGGGCATTGATTTCACGAATGAACGCGTGCGCGGCATCAATCGCCTGCTCCATGTGTCGCTCGGGCATCTCCTTCGCGAACCCCTCAATCATGAGGATAGACTCCTCGTTCCCAGAGACAACCAAGTCCAAATCGCTATGATCCAATTCTTCCTGCGTGGGGAACGGAATCAATCTTCCCTCGACGCACGCGAGTCGGACAGAGCTAATCGGCCCGAGAAATGGGAGGGGAGAAACGGCGAGCGCGGCACTGGCGCCATTCATCGCCAACATATCGCCATCATGCTGACGATCGCTGGCAAGAACCGTCGCGACGACCTGCACCTCGTCCCTGAACCACTCTGGAAAGAGAGGTCGAATCGGTCTGTCGATCAATCGAGATGTGAGAGTCTCCTTAAGGTTGGGTCTTCCTTCTCTTTTGATGAACCCACCGGGGAATTTTCCAGCGGCGGCGACTCTCTCGCGATAATCGCAAGTGAGGGGGAAGAAATCCGAGCCTGCTGAGGCAGGTCCCGACGTGGCGGCAACTAGAACGATCGTATCCCCATATCCAACCAAACAACTGCCAGCTGCTTGTTTTGCAAGCTCCCCGGTTTCGAACCAGAGGATTTCTTTTCCAATTTTCTTTTCAACTCGAACTTTGTTTAATTCTACTTCCTGCATACTTCTTTCTCTTTCTAACGTAGCAAGAGAGAAACGCAACGGAAAGCAAAATCCAATATTCGAGCGCAGAACTCAGGACACGTCGCCCAAATTCCGGCTACTAATCCTGAATTCCGCCTCCGAACATTTCCCAACCAAAAAAAATTACTTACGAATGTTTAACTTCTGAATGATATCCAAGTAGCGCTGCGGATCAACTCTTTTAAGGTAATCCAACAAACCGCGTCGCTGACTCACCAAGCGCAGAAGACCGCGACGACAAGCGTAGTCCTTGGAGTGCGATTGCATGTGCTCCGTCAATGAATTAATCCGACCCGTCAAAAGCGCGATCTGAACCTCGGAACTTCCGCTGTCGTTATCGCTGCGCTTGAATTGGCTGATCGTCTCCTGTTTGATTTCTTTCGTGATAGACATCTGTTTTCGTTAATCCTCTTTTACTGCTGGACGCTTCGTGCGTCGGGAAACAAAACTCTACATTCTCATGTTTTGCCAAAAATACAAAAATGTATAGAAATTATAACAATCACAGAATTTTTGTAAAGGGGGGGAGAAAAATTTTATCCGACCCGTTTGAGATGCCGCATTTGAGGGGGCGTGTGCGTAGACCTGACGGAGGGGGGAACCGAAATTTCGACAATCTCAACGCAGCGTATTATATAATACTTCTCGTTGAAATTTCCGGTACCGTCCGCCGTTGGAGCTTCGCACCACGGCTCGCAAAGTGTCGCATGAAACGGGAATTTTAAAGGACGATGAGTATAAAAAGCCCCCCAGCTTATAGGTATCCTCGCCACCACTCAGGGACGAAATACGACAGCCGACACCGTGAAAGAATCTGCGGAGTCGTCCGTTGAGTCTGGTGTCGGCACGCTCACTCCCTTGAAAGAACTGGCGACCCAGTATTGTGGATAATTGCTCGACAACTTGGACAATCGAATCTCCACCACCGTGAGCGTGCGTGAGGAAAGTGGTGTGTCTTTCTCAACAAACGACCACGTATGGCTATTGGTAGGAGTCGCGACGTCGTTCAAATCCGCGCCGTCCAAATCGCCGCGCGAGTCTTGCAAAATCCGGACTTTGAAGGGAGTATTTGGATTGTTCCACTCGTCGAGCGTGTCGCATAGCTGCGCGTCGTGAGGAATTTGAAAAAACCACCCTTGCGTCACACGATTCACTTCTTCCACGATATAATCGGGCGTCATTTCTTCCATCGACTTCTCCGACGCGACCCGCGACGCAAGCTGAGCGGTCGATTGGAGCGCATGGCGCGTCAAAAGCATCACGGATAGCTGATAAAAAAGGAACGCGACAAGGAGCACAATCGGCAAAATCAGCACAAGTTCCAACGTATACACACCTCGGCGCTGCGAGGAGGGACGGCTGGTGCGTCGTTCGGGCTGAGGTTTTCGCGTCATTTTTTAGTCTCCTTCTTCTCGATTATTGTTTTTTGGTCGTTTGGGAAATCGTCAGCACGTCGGACTTCGCGTTGGTCTCCGTCCCCACCCCATCAAGGAGAGAGAGGAGCCAATATTGCCGAAATTGGGAGAGATTTTCGAGTTTGATTTCCACGGTGATTGTTTGCCCTCGCTTAACGGCGACGGGATCCGCCGCCGTAGGGTTATAATACGTCCAATCGTGTGGATACTTGTTGGTGGTCGTGCTCCAATCGTGGTTGTATTCTCCCGTGAGAAGTCGATATTTGATGACAAAATTTGTGGCGGCGGCTTCCCACTCGTCTTGCGACGTGCAGAGTTTGATCATATCGTCGTTGATATCCGCAGCGGCGAAGAAATACCCCCTGGTCGCGTCGAAAACGGCTTCGCGCGTCAGATCGCCCAATTTCTCTTGCGGAGCCTCGGAGAAAACCAAAGCGGAATGAAACGCAGCAGACCGGAGGGCTTGATACGTGCTGAGCATCACGGCGACTTGGTACACCAACAAAATCGTCGTCACAACGATCGGCAAAATGAGGACAAGCTCCAGCGTGAAGGAGCCTTTTCTTGAGTTTGGTTTTTTCGGCACGGTGCTTGTTATGGATTTTTGCATGGAAATTTGTCTCCCGACGAGCCTTTTTCGCGGTGCATTCATGAAAAACTTCCCAATAAGCAGGGAGGCATAAAACGACACATCCTTGTGTGTATCGGACAGAAGTGCAAAGAAATTCAGCGAAAAGGGTTGTTTAATGGTACTTTGTGTCAAGATTTTCCGGAGGTGAGGGTGTTGAGGATGAGAAAACCTCCGACCGCGATGATGCTCCACGCCATGGGCTGTGTGGGGGAAAATTCGCACGGATCGGCAGGAGTGTCCTTTTTCGCCCCGAGTACGGCGGTAGTTTTTGGAGATTTTGCATCAGACTTGCCGTCGCTCTGTGCCTCGGCAGCAGGGCGTTCAAATTTAAAAACAAACTTCTCCACGCACAAGCACTGCGCACCGAAAAGGATGAGGAACAATCCAAGCGCGAGGAAAAAAGGACTTTTCATTGAGTGACCCTAGTGGAAAACGACAACCCGACGTCTCACGGGGGTTATCGACGGTCGAGATGGGTGGGCTTTAGGCTATTTTCCAGTTTTTTTGCAGAAAAGGAAAAAAGTCAAAACGCCCGTTGTCAAAACTCCTAAAATTAGTAAGGTTTATGACTTCGAGACTCCCCAAAAATGTCAGAATAGGGGGAATTTTCCAATTAAATCGTTTTCAAGACCATTTTTAGTGAAAATTTTTGGCAATATGAGGCAAAAGAAACTTGAAATTTTTCTATTTGCTGGTACATTAGTAGTATATGGAACTAAGTTTTTAGGATGGAGCTTGGTCCTTGCGTGACGACCAATTTGTTTGAGAGTTCAAAAATGGTTCAAGTAAAGAAATTCCCCTCGGATGATGTGGAAGCAATGATTCGCAACGCGGAGTTGCGATGTGAGTTGGAACCGTACTACGATGATTCGATTACCCAGTTGGAAGAAAGGAAGTTGCCTCTGGAGGAAGAGAATAACTACCTTGAGATGATGCTTGCGTGGGAGACAGCACCAGTGTTGCCCATTGCGGAGTGGTTTAATCCACCGCTGCGCCCGAGGAACCCCGCGCAGCTTTCGAAGGTTGAACTGGCGGAAGAGCTTCAACGATTGCTCTGTCTTTTATATGAAAAGAAGATCGTCCTTGATTTCACAAACCACTTATCGGACGAGGAGTTGTATCTTTTGATTTGTCTTGATATATTGCCGTCTCGAGAGAAAATGCTCCTCGTGCGTGATGGGTATTTGCATTGGGACTGCGCGAACGTGGGGGAGAATCAGATGGTTTGGCTAACGTACTATGCCACCGAGGAAGAGCGTGAGGCGTGGGAGGAGGCGACCGGGGAGTGTGCGCCGATGCGGCTTCCAGAGCCGTTTCCGCGTGACGTGCCGCGAGACGAAGCGGACGACGAAGCGGACGACGATGCGCGACCTTTTGTCGGATAATTCAAACGACCCTCAAATTTTACGAAGTTGGGAAGTTTTTTTCACTTTTTTTCGCCAAAATCGGGGAATAGTGTTGGAATTTCCTGTGCCTTGTGCTATAATGTTGGGGTGGATTATTGATGTTGTACACAGGTAACTTGCGGGGCTCGTCTCATGGTAGATTTTTACATTCGGGAAAATCCTATTCCTAATCCTTCCCTCAAGAAATCGAAGGGTTCCGAAGATCCACCAGTCATGTTGGATTATGGTCAGTTCGGCTTCCCAGACGATCCCGTCGTCAACGATTGGACGTGGTGGGGCATTATTGTCGTTTGTTTTTCCGTTATTATTGCGTTGGTTTCTGTATCCTTGCTTGGCATTACCATATGGTCTGGCTATCAGGACAGTCTCAAACGGGAAGAGATGGAAAAAGCTTTGTTGACGCAAGATAACGAGAAGAAAACAACGCTTGGTTTTGAGCCGAAAGAGCAGGAAGTCTTTGCCGTTGAGTGCATGTACAATATGCCTGTGGCGATGGCAATGTCGCCCGATGGGGTCTACCTCGCGACGGGGGGTGGCGTGTGGGGATATACAGCTCCTGCCCGGTCGTCGGGATTTAGCGGAGACGTGGCAACGTCTCTTGAGTTGAGTCCTCCATCCGATCCGGCTCTTGCGCTCGATTTTCAAATGGCGCTGGGGGTTGCCCGGTCGGAGGGAACCGAGTCCGCTCCTTCGACGCTTCCCGGGATTGATACCGAGAAAATTGATACCGAAAAAGAAAGTGGGAAAGAGACTGGAGAAGAGAGTGAGAAAAAAACCGCTCAAACGCAGCTCAAGCGCTCGCCGCGTCGTTTCACGTATGACCTCGATAGGGGGACGGGGGTGATCTATGCCGACAATCTTCAGTTGGGCCCGAACGGAACGCGCACCAGTACGGAAGAGGTGATTCCACGCAAGGTCCGGGAGGTGGAGATAGATCCAGCCGAGGCGCTTGCCACTGGTGGAAGCGATTTGGGGCTATTGCCGAATCTTGATGATTTGCCCGACGATATCCTCGATTTCGAAACGGAGAAGCAAAGAAGGGCGAGGATTTGGGGAACCACACGACCCGGCGTCGAGACGTATCCTCTTGCGTTTTGGGACTTGCGCAAGATGGAGCCTTCCGCAGTGCTGTGGGTGCACGAATTTCCGATTTCTGCCGTCGCTTTCTCGCCTGACGCGACTATGGCGCTCTCGGCAGACATTGCGGGACACGTCATTTTGTGGAAGCTGCAAGACGTGGAGCCGAACGCGGAGTCTGGTGCGCGCCATCGAGTCTGGAAAATGATTGCAGTCATGAATCCAAACGCGCGCGAAAAGCAAAAAATGGGGAGGATTATTTCGATCCACGATGCTGTCTTCACGCCAGCGGGGGATCAATTCATCCTTGCTGGTACCGCATTGGGGATGGACGAAAATGGCAACTCCTACGGAGAGATTGGGGCGCTTATCCTCTGGGACATTGACTCTTGGAGCGAAATTTTGCGCAGCGACGTCGCCTCGTCCAGAGTCGACACGTGGTTCCGAACTTTGAATCCCGTGGGGAAGTACACGGACATCCAATTCACGCCCAATGGCAAGTATCTCATCGCGGGCGCGGCTGGAATCAATTCCGGCGTCTATTGGTTCGACACATCCAACACCGACCGGGGAATTTGTATGGCGAAAAACGAACAACGGCGGCGCGAGCAGCGGTATGCTGACCCATCGTCTCACATCAAGCCAAACCTCTTGGTGGGGGTAAGTTGCCATGAGTATCCGGATGCTGATGCGGTGTACGTCGCCATTTCTCCAGATGGAAAATACGTCGTTTCTGCCGACAATTTAGGACGCACGGCGTTTTGGAATTTTGCGCCGAACACCACTGCGGCGGATCGGGGCGTTTCGTATCGTACCACCATTTCCTCCACCTCGGAGAGTATGCAAACGCGCCATGTTCGAAGCGTTCAGTTTTCGAAAGACGGCGCGTACGTCATAATCTCGGGCGAGGAGCTTTTGGTCTTCAATGGTCGGGGACGTTTCGAATTTCTGGGTGATTTCCAAACGATGACGAATATTGCCGCTCGTGGCGTCTACTCTATTGTGTCGTGGTGGTTCACGGAGGATGAAAAATATCTGATCGCTGGGTGTGATGATATGAAAATTCGAATGTGGCGAATGACGGATTTGCCCATTGTACCAAGGTATGGTGGCAAGGAGGGGGAACGACCGATGAAAACCGTGGAAGAGACGGTCAAATCCGCCGCCACCGTCATGCCGATTCAGGATTCTGGTGCCAACACTCGCGAAGCGCAGCGCCTCAGAAAACGCTTTTCTGGCGAGGTTCCAGAGCCTTTCGACGAAAACAGAGCCTTGGACTCGCACAATCCTATCGAGAAGAGAATGCGTGGCTCGGAGAAGTGACAACCCTCATACAATACTATATAGACTGTATTTAACGACCAAAGAACGGTCTTTTGTGAAAGGAATTGAAAATGGCCAAAAAGAAGTCCGAAGCGCGTGAGATGTCCATGGGCACCTCCAAAATGGACTCGTTGTTGGAAGACAATCAGGTCTTGCGATCGACGGTCGCGCAGATTGAGAAGGAGTTTGGGCAGGGCGCGATCATGGCGCTTGGCACAAATTCGAAGTTGAACATCTCCTGCATCTCGACGGGCTGTATTTCCCTCGACATCGCGCTGGGGGGGAAAGGGTTGCCGCGCGGGAGAATTGTCGAGGTCTTTGGTCCTGAATCGAGTGGAAAAACAACCCTCACTCTGCACGTTATTGCGGAGGCGCAGAAGCAGGGCGGAATCGCTGCGTTTATCGATGCGGAACACGCGCTCGACCCCAGTTGGGCGAAAAAGCTCGGTGTCGACTTGGAGACTCTCTTGGTGAGTCAGCCGTCGTGCGGGGAGGAAGCGCTCCACATTGCAGAGATGCTTATTCGCTCCAATGCGGTGGACGTCGTTGTGATCGACTCCGTCGCTGCGTTGGTGCCCAAAAAGGAGTTGGAGGGCGAAATTGGCGACCAGCACGTCGGGCTTCAGGCGCGGCTCATGAGCCAGTCTTTGCGAAAACTCACGGGAGCAATCTCGAAAAGCAAGGCGATTGTGGTCTTTATCAATCAGATTCGCGACAAAATCGGGACGATGGGATATGGGTCTCCCGAGACCACCCCGGGCGGAAGGGCACTCAAGTTCTATTGTTCTTGCAGAATTGACGTGCGGCGCATTGGTCAGATCAAGGACGGTGAGAACGTCGTGGGGCAGCGCGTCAAGGCGAAGGTCGTGAAAAACAAAGTCGCGCCTCCTTTTCATGTTGCTGAGTTCGACATGATGCACAGCGCCGGCATCAGCTACGAGGGGGACATCATGGACTTGGCGCTCGAGAACAAAATCATCACGCGAAGCGGCGTGTGGTTCCGATATGGAGACATGCAACTTGGGCAGGGGCGCGAGAAAGCGAGGCTCTTCTTGCGCGAAAATCCAGACATTTGCGAGGAAATCAAGGACAAAGTCCTCAGTATCATCGAGCAAAGGGAGCCTGGCGAGGTTGTTCCGCCCGACGAGTTTGAGGAAATTGATGGTTTGGATCCCGAGGATGTGGCGGAGTCCGATTTTTAATACACAAACACACACGAGAGAAAACGAAAGGAGAATCACCTTGGATCTCAAGTCTTACGTCACCAACATCCCGGACTATCCGAAGCCCGGCATCATTTTTCGCGACATTACGACGCTCATTTCGTCGCCCGAGGCGTTCAAGGAGGCGTGTCGTCAGCTTATTGAAGCGACGCGCGACCTGAAGCCGGACATGATTGCCGCGCCCGAGGCGAGAGGGTTTTTGTTTGCCGCGCCGCTCGCTTTGGAACTCCAATGTGGGTTGGTTCCCATTCGGAAACCGAACAAGCTGCCACGAAAGGTGCTCTCCCAAACGTACGATTTGGAGTATGGTTCCGACACACTCACGATGCACGAGGATGCCGTGCAGCCGGGGCAGCGCGTCCTTGTGCTGGACGACTTGCTCGCGACGGGCGGAACCGTCCTTGCGTGTCGAAAACTCCTCGAGCAGGCGGGTGCCCAAGTCGTCGGGTATGGATTTGTCATTGAACTCTCCAGCGAGTGCAAGGGGCGCGAGCTTCTCGAAAAGGATGGCGACGCGAAAGTATTCTCTCTTATCGATTATTGATTTTGATCGACGATTATTTCTCAGACCGCAACGTTTCCTCCCTCGTTAGAAAGAATGGGGGGGGATATTTGTGTAATTTGGCAGCAGGCTTTTAACCCCATCGCATTTTTAGGAGTTTCACATGTTCTTGCTTGAGGATTATTGGATAGCCGTGACGTTTTGTGTGGTCACGATGTTGTGTTGGGGGTCTTGGGGAAACACACAGAAAGCGGTGGGAAAAACGTGGCGCTTCGAGTTGTTTTATTGGGACTATGTTTTGGGCGTGACGCTCATGTCGCTTGCGTTCGCGTTCACGCTCGGGAGCAACGGCGAGTATGGACGCGCGTTTCTTGCCGACTTGCGCCAAGCGTCGCCTGAAGCCCTCGGCTCAGCCTTCCTTGGCGGCGTGGTCTTCAACATTGCAAACATCCTACTCGTGGCGGCGATTGCGATTGCCGGAATGTCCGTTGCGTTCCCGATCGGAATTGGGCTAGCGCTCGTTTTGGGCGTACTCTTGAATTACGCGGCAGACCAAGCGGGCAACCCCGTTTTTCTCTTTGGAGGCGTCGTGCTCGTGACTCTCGCAATCCTTTTGAACGCTTTCGCCTATGGGAAACTTCCGAAGCCCAAGGAGCCGGGCGCAAGCAAGAAAAAGGGCATTATTCTCGCGTTGGTCTGCGGTGTTTTGATGTCCACGTTCTATTATTTCGTCGCCAATTCCCTCGCGAAGGTGGAGTTTGGAGGGGAAGAAATCGCGCTCACTCTCGAGAATCTCAAGCAAGAGGGTGCCGTTTTGCAAGCGGGCAAGCTCACGCCCTACACGGGGAACGTCGTTTTTTCGCTCGGCGTGCTCCTTTCGAGTTTCTTCGTCGTGACGTTTTGCCAGCTCAAACCGTTTGTCGGCGAGCCAGTTTCGCCGGGCGCGTACTTCAAAGGGACGTGCAAGGAGCATCTCTGGGGGTTGATCGGCGGCGCAATTTGGGCGGTTGGCATGTCCTTGAGCGTCTTGGCGGCGGGGGTCGCCTCTCCTGCTGTCTCCTACGGTTTAGGGCAGGGTGCCACGGTCGTTTCGGCTATCTGGGGTGTTTTTATCTGGCGCGAATTCAAATCGGCTCCCAAAGGAACGGCGAAAATCCTCCTCGCCATGTTCCTCTGCTTCCTTCTCGGCTTGGGATTGATTATTTGCGCGAAAATGTGAGATGGCTCGAACATTGTTATAATACTTCTCGTTGAAATTTCCGGTACCGTCCGCCGTTGGAGCTACGCACCACGGCTCACAAAGCGTCGCATAAAACGGGAATTTTAAAGGAGAACGAGTATATATGAAGGAGTTTGTCCTATGTCAAAAATAGTCGTCGTCGGCAGTTCCAATACCGACATGGTGGTGAAATCCCGCACGATTCCGCGTCCTGGCGAGACCGTTATTGGCGGGACGTTCGTGAGCAACGCAGGTGGAAAGGGTGCGAATCAGGCTGTCGCCGCCGCTCGTTTGGGGGGAGAGGTCGCTCTCGTCGCTCGCGTGGGAGACGACATGTTTGGCGAGCAGGCGCGCGCCGGGTTCATCAAGGAAGGAATCGACACGACTTTTGTCCGAACCGACTCGGCAGCCGCCACGGGCATTGCGCTCATCCTCGTGGACGATGCGGCAGAGAATTTGATTTCAGTCGCTTCTGGTGCAAACGAGAATCTCTCGCCATCTGATGTGGACGACGCAGAGGCGCGGGCGAAATTGATTTCCACCGCAAATATGGTCGTCGTGCAGCTCGAAACGCCGATGGACACGATCGTTCATACGGCAGACCTCGCCTCTCAATTTGGCGTTCCGCTCATTCTCGACCCCGCGCCCGCTCCCAAAACACCGTTGCCGGAGGGGTTGTTGGCGAAAATCTCGTGCATTAAGCCGAACGAGACGGAAGCGTCGTATTTGACGGGCGTCAGCGTCTCGGATTTCGCGAGTGCCGCGCAGGCAGCAAACGTACTGCACGATTTCGGCGTCGAAAACGTTCTCATCACGCTGGGTAAGTCCGGCGTCCTCGTGAGTGACGCGCGCGATTCGTTCGTGGAATTGCCTTCGATTCAGGTCGAGGCGGTTGACTCCACGGCGGCGGGCGACGCATTTAGTGGCGCGTTGGCGGTTGCGCTCGCGGAGGGAAAATCGCTCGTCGAGGCGGCGCAATTCGCGATTATCGCCGCAGGTTTGAGCGTCACGCGGCTCGGCGCCCAACAATCCATGCCCATGCGTGAAGAGGTTTTGCTCTATGCCAAATTGCACATTAAGGAGGGAGAAAAATGAGAGTACTCACAAAACGTCGTGATTTTTTGAAGTCGTCCGCGTTGTTTGCTGCCGGGGCGCTCGTGTGTGCTTCGGGTGTCGAGACGCACGCGCAGGAGGCGTCCTCAAATTGGTATCGTGGCAACCTGCACATGCACACGTTTCGCTCGGACGGAACCGCATTCCCGGACGAGGCGGCTGCGCTCTACAAACGGCTCGGCTACCACTTCGTTGCGCTGACGGATCACAACGCGACGCACGAGAATCCAGACCGCTGGGTTGCGTACGGAAAGAAGAATTTAACGCCCGAGCACGTGGTGAGATTCCGCGAGAATTTTCCGAACATGCCGATTGAGACGCGACTCGAGGCGGACGGAGCGACTGCGTGTCGGCTCAAAACGTTCGACGAGATTTCCGCGCTTTTGAACGAGCCAGAGCGATTTTTGCTCATTTCTGGGAACGAAGTGAGCAGCGGCTCGAAAAACGGCGAGGAACTCCACGCCAATTTTATCAACACGCGCCGAGAGAACAAAGTCCGTCCGACAGAGACGGGGAAAGAGAATCTCCTCTGGACGCTCGAACTGCGCGATGAGTATATTGGGGCGGAGAATCCGGACACGCTTTATATCGTGAATCACCCTCTGTGGCGGTTTTACGATGTCGATCCGCGGAGTCTTGTCGAGCAGCCGACGATTCGATTTTTCGAGGTGGCGAATATCGGTGGGAAGCCTTTGTTCTCTGCGCCGGACGAGTTTTGGACGCACGACAAGTTTTGGGATATCGTGAATGCGTTTCGTGCGGAGAAGGGAGACCCGCTGCTTTTTGGCGTCGCGACGGACGACACCCACGGATACGACAGTTTTTATAGCAAGCCGACTTCTCTTGGTTTTGTTGTGGTGCGCGCCCCGCAGCTTTCGACGCGAGAGATCATGCACGCGATGCATCGTGGCGACTTTTACGCGTCGACGGGGTCGTTGCTCAAGGACGTTTGGTGGGAGCCGAGCGTCGGGAAGTTGTCCATAAGTGTCGATCCCGAGCCGGGCTGCGAGTATACCATTCAATTCATCGGCACGAAGAAGGGTTTCGACCACACCATTGAGCGCGAGATTGAATACACCGCGTCCGGCACGATTCCCGAGTGGGCGATTCGGCAGAATTATCGGCTTCCAACCCGGAAAATCGCGGTCTATTCCGACGATATTGGTCGCGTTTTGCATGAAGAGCGGGGACTAAATGCGGAATATGTCCTTCAGCCGGAGGATTTATACGTTCGCGCTCGAATTCTCATGAGAAAAAGCGCTCAGGCTTCGACTGCGCCATCGACGCTTCCCACTGTGTGGACGCAGCCCGTTCGAGTGGCGTGAGTTCAACCTGACGCAATGATAAGCCCCAAGATCGCGGTGGCGTTTAGCATTGCGTGTGCGACCAAGCCCGGTAGAATTCGGCGCGTGCGCATATAGAGCGTTCCAAAGACCAGCGCGATGATGATGAGCGTGAAAGGATCTGCCGCGAAACGATCCCCAAAACAAGAAGTGAGCCACCCTTGGACGAGAATCGACGGCATATACGCGAGGAAAAAGCCCCACGCACCAAGGAGGAGGTCGGACTGCCAAAATCGAAAATCAAAACCGAATTCTCTCCACGAGCGCCCCTGCAGGGCACGGAGGGAGTAAATCGAAACGGCAAGAAGAAGCACGCTCCCCAAGGCGGAGCCTGAAAAACTCATCGTGAGCATATACTGCGACGGCGTCCCTTGCGTCCCCGATCGGAAGTGGAGAAACGCGAAACCGACTGCAACCGCAAAAAACGCCAAAATGCCGGGCTGCCTTTCTTTCGGAAAAAGCTCACGTTCGCGCGCATCGAGCCAACCTTGGACGACGACGCGGAATACGAATTCTTCCACAATCGGGACCAAAGCCGCAGCGTAGAGAAGCATCACGACGCACTTCAAGACGGAGGGTGCAGACGCCCCGTCGGGACCGGGTGCCTTCAGGAACGTTTCTATCGGATGGCTGGTCGAAATTCCGCTCCCCGTAGTTTGGAGGCTATCCATACTGCTCGGCGGGAAAAAAGCGATCAGGCAGCTTGTGAAAATCGCGGGGAGAACGACGAAAAGCGCCAAAATGGCGAAAACGAACCTTCCGTTCCACCGCGCACGGCACAAGATATTCTGTTTCGGCAAAATGGGAAGCCTCAATGCCAAGCGAGAAAACAAGAAACCCCAAGCCACGACCGTTCCCGCGAGGAGAATGGTGACTAAAAGCATTTCGAGGTTTGGCGCGAAGGTGGCAAAATTCATAAAAAATGTGAAAATCCTTTCCGTCGGGACTTGTTTTTTGGGGGGACTCGCGTTATAATATACTAAATGTGTGAGTTTGTAAAGAGGGAAAAACGACCTCCGAGTCGGTTTTTTATCAAAAAGGAGCAAAAATATGTTAAATTTTGAGTACTGCAACCCAGTCAACATCGTTTTTGGGAAGGGGCAAATCGCCAAGTTGTCCAAACTCGTCCCCGAGGGGGTGAAGATTTTGGTCACGTACGGCGGCGGGTCAATCAAGAAAAACGGAGTCTACGACCAGGTGATGCAGGCGCTCGAGGGGCGCGATGTGCTCGAGTTTGGAGGCATTGAGCCAAATCCAAGGTACGAAACGTGCATGAAAGCCGTCGAAATAGTGAAGCGGGAAAAGGTTGGATTTCTCCTCGCCGTCGGTGGTGGAAGTGTGTTGGACGGCACGAAATTTATCGCCTCCGCTGCGCTTTTTGAGGGCGAGGAACCGTGGGATATTTTGACGATTGGCGCGGAAGTCAAAGATGCCGTTCCGATTGGTGCCATTATGACGCTCCCCGCGACTGGCTCGGAGATGAATGGACACGCCGTCATTTCTCGGAATTCAACGGGCGAAAAACTCGCTTTTTGGTCGCAAAAGGTCTTCCCACGTTTCGCGATTCTTGACCCCACGACGACAATGTCGCTCCCAGAGCGCCAAGTTGCCAACGGCATCGTCGACACGTTCGTTCATGTGTGCGAGCAGTATATGACGTATCCAGCAGACACTCCCATTCAGGATCGCGAGGCGGAAGGGGCGCTTCTCACGCTGATCGAGGAGGGTCCCAAAGTCTTTATCGATCCGACGAACTACAACGTGCGTGCCAATTTGATGTGGGCGGCGACCGTCGGACTCAACGGTTGGATGGGGCAAGGTTGTCCTCAAGACTGGGCGACGCACGCGATCGGGCACGAAATCACGGCTTTCACGGGAACCGACCACGGACGCACCTTGGCGCTTGTCATGCCTGCTTTGTGGAAGCACGAGCGCGAGGCGAAACGCGCGAAACTTCTCCAATACGCGCAGCGTGTCTGGGGAATTCAGGGTGGCGACCCGGAAAAGAATATCGATCTTGCGATTGAGAAGACGGTGGAGTTCTTTAAGTCCGTCAAAATCGACGCGAGCAAGCGCGCTTATGGTCTCACGGACGAAATTTGCGATAAAATCGTGAATGTCTTCAACACCCGTGGCGTTCGTTTGGGCGAACGGGGAGCAATCTCCGGGAAAGAAGTTGGCGAAATTTTGAAACTTTGCGCCGAATGACGCATATAAGATTATATAGACACATTTTTTCATCCTATAGGAGATTACTATGAACTTTCGAAAATTGAGCGGTCGATTCGTGTTGGCTGGTCTGTTGGTTGTTGCGTTGGCGTCCGCTCTCTATGCGGAAGTTGGCAAACCGTTCGTTTCGCTCACGGCGAGAAGCTACAACGATTTTATCGGCGCGATCGATTTGGTTGGGAAGACGGCGGAGAATCCCGCTCTTGCTTCCACCGTGGATGCTGCGGTCCGTTGGGGAATTGGTGCCGATCTGGCGGAGGCGTTTGACTTGGATGGAATTGTCGGAGTCGTTGTGCTTGCTGTGGATGGCTCTCCCACTCAAGTGGCGTGCCTCCCTCTTGAAGACCCGTACATCTTGGCTGAGTTTTTTGCTGAGAAGGCTGGTGTGGAGGAGATTGAGGAAAGAGACGACGGCGTGATTGTCGTTGGGGATCAATTTTCTTCGCTCTGTTTCATGCCTGTCGACGGATATACGCTTGTCGCTTCGGAGGAAGACGCGCTTGAAGTTTTTGCCGATGGTCTCGGCGATTATTTTGCGTTGGGGGAAGACGACTCGATCACCATCGTTTTCGATTGGAAGTTATTTCCGCAGGAGTTGAAGGACGTTTTTACGCAAGCGTTTGCCGAGGGGGTTGAACGGGGCGGAGAGCAGCTCCCCGACGAGTCCGACGAAGATTACGAAGCCCGTGTCGCGGGGAGCCAGTATGTTTTGCGCCAACTGAAGTCGCTCCAAGAATCCATTGATCGAATCATCCTTGCGATTCGCGTGGAGGAAGAGACGCGCAATATCGTGTTGGATATCAAAGCGACGTTCATTCCCGACTCGTCTCTTGCTGAGATTCTCGCTCGTGCGAAGGACGTCACACCGCGATTCACGGGATTCGCGCAGTTAGATGCTCTCTACGGCGGCTACAGTGTCGAGATTGTTGACCAAGTCGAGATGCAGAAAAAACAGTACTCTCTCCTGAGCGAAGGGTTCCATAGCGCCGCTGGCGCGGAGCTGGACGAATCAAGCAAGTCGTACGAAGTTGTGACGAAATTGCAGACGATTCTCGATCCGCTCATGGAAGAGTTGCTCGGGATGGAGTTGGCGCGCAGCGCATTTGCGTTCACGTACGCGCCGGGCGATTCGAATGCGGTCGTCGCGATTGAGACGGAAAAAACAGCGGTTGCAGAGAAAGCCTTTGCCGACTTGCTTGACTTTATCAAGAGCGAGACGGGCGAAGTCCTCAGCAAAAACGTCACGTATACCGACACGGATTCTATCCCTGGCGTGACTTTTCAAGTGTGCGAGTTGACGTTCGAGCAGGTCATTGCGCTTGCGAACGCTTGGGGTGAGGAAGAAGTTTCTCTCGACGAAGAGGGATTGAAGACCGCTCGCGAGTTCTACGGCGAAAAAGTGCGTCTCGTCATGGGAAGTGGCGACGGCGCGTGTTTTTTGGGCATTGGAAACGATCCGACTGCTCTCTTCAAGAAGGCGCGTGATTTGGACGACGAGAACGCGCAGCACCTCATCAAGGCGAAGTTCTCGCTCAAGCAGATTTTCGAGCTTTGTCGGGACGTGACGCGCCTCGCGACGACGTTTGGCACCGAGTCGGATACGAAACAGACCGCGATGCTTTTCAACATTATGGTCGAGATACTCCAATCGGTTCCCGAGAACAAAATTGTCATCACGGGAGATTGCGACGAGACCTCCGTCTCAGTCGAGATGCGTTGCGAGGAGGGAGTGACGAAGCTCCTTGGTTCTATTCCGAGTCTCATCATGATGATGAGCATGTAGTTTTCGCGCTATCCCCAGAATGCGCCACGGAGCGCGCCGCGTTTGAGAGAACGGCGCGCTTGTGTTTGTGTCTACTCCACTTTTTCCGGGAACGAGTGTGAGACGAAGAGGGCATAAAGAACGATGATGAGTTCCAGAATGCCTGACAACAAACTATACTCGTTCTCCTTTAAAATTCCCGTTATTCGCGACGCTTTGCGAGCCGTGGCGCGTAGCTCCGACGGCGGACGAAACGAGAAATTTCAACTTAATGAACGCATCTGCCGTCAAAAAAAGGACGTGAAACAAAAAAATTATGACGTGCTCCGCCTAATTTTCATTTTCCTCCATCATTCTTTGACGCCGTCGCTCGCAGGATAGTCTAAACCACAAATTCGCGCTATACGGTTTTTTCATCTCTTCGAATATCTTTTCCTGCATGTTTTTGGGAACCTTTTTCTCATTCAACATCTGGCGAAGCTCTTTCATGTTTTGCGCGCCTGACTCATAAAAAAACGCGAAACAATTAAATATCTCCGGCTCCATTTCGGCATACGCTCTGCGAAGCTCTGGCATTTGGCGCAACGGAAACCACGATTTCGCCTTCACAAGCATACGGCAGTACTCCGCTCGCTCTGCAGGGTCTTCCACGCGATACGGCCATGTAATCACGTAACGACCCGACAGCCCCACTCCTCCCTCAGGCCACCCCTCTTTGTAGCCCTCTGGTCCTTCTGGAGCCTTCGCCAAATAGTTGAATTTTGGTAATTTCGTGTGATAATACTCGTCCCATTCCTTCACTTCTTTCTGAAGTTCCTTCTCTCTTTTCTCGGATATCATCTCCAAATAAACCGCCAGACCGTCCACATAAGCTTCCATCAATTCTTTCCGATTTTCCAGAAGGAAGGACTTTACCATCGGAATTTGCGCAGGATACTCCTGTAAAATCCAATGAAGATTTTCGACGCTCTGGTAGCGCCATTTAGGATCAATAGATAAATAATCAGCCTTTACTCCCTCAAGGCAGCGTCTGAGAAGAGGTCGGTTTTCTTCGCTCTCTCCAACGTCTCTTACCAAGTTGAGTACCATGAAAAAGTAGGTCCGAGGCCAAGATTCTTTGAGCAAAGGAACCAGCGCCGTTTCCATTTTCTTATATAATTCTTCGCGATCCTCTGGAGCCGCGTTTTTCACCAGGTCCAGAGCAGTCAAAAACATCTCCTGCTCTGGAGTATACTCCATTTCGCCAAAATCGTCGTACTCTTCTTCTGCCCAAACAGGCAAAAATCCCAGAAACAACAAACACAAAAACCAACCATTCCATTTCATTGGACAACTCCTTCATTTTTAAGTTCTTCAAGCGTATATTTTATCACTTCCGTCACTGTGTGAGAATGCTCATTTTTTGAAAGCGTGAATCGAACCGTTCGCTGATGGACATAACGCGCGCCGTCTATCGTTTCGTCAATAGATTCTTTTCGGATTACTTCACAGGAAATAGTCTGCGTTAAATAGGCAAATATTACTTGCGTTCCCTGAGAACTCAACGACAAATACTGTGGAATTCGCCATGACACGCTTCCTTTCTCTCCATGAAGAAAAATATTTTTGGAAAAATAAAAGCTGCACCGATCCGACAATTCGTCTCCAAGGTCGACGCGGTTTTCTTCCCCTGGTTCATGGTCCATATTTTCCAGACCTTTGCAGAAGCCGGTAAGAACGGCAGGGCACTTCCCTTCGCCAATCCAAAGTCCGTTGTATGAAACGTTTTCGGGTAGCAGTATTCTCCTCTTCAACCAAAACCCGGCGCCGTGCATTTCCGTCGCATTCATTTCGGGTCTGAAATCATAAGGCTCCATAATTTTTGAAATCAACTTGGGAGAATAAACGGTTATGGACGTGTTTTTTACGTATTCGTTGCCTGAAATGTCGACTTTGACTACTACGTTGAACGTTTCCTTTCTTACGTCGTTTTCCGTCGTCCACGACTCTTGATAGGGAAGCAAACCAATCTGGTATCGATAACCCGTCAACGGCTTTATTAATTCAATCGCTTGCCTCATGTTCTTCGTAATCGTCACCGATTTTATTGTCAACTCGCCACGATAGCGAGGCGCCTCGCTTTTGATAACAGCGTTTACTTTAAATCGTTCACCAACGCCAAATTCATTGCGAATATCCGACGCGTTTGAATCAGAGCAAATCTCAATCTCAAAATCAGGTTCCCCCACCACAAAGGCTCCCGTCAACTCCCAAGTCGCGCGCGGTCCCACTCCACCTTTCTGGTTGTTTTGGGAAATAAGGGTTCCAGAGAATACGGGATTGTACACCTTACGTAATACTTCCTTGGACGTGTCGATTTTCTCACTCCAATGTTTGATACGACCAGGTTTTTTCATCCCTTTGGGATGGGGGGCTGTATACCATCTTCTCGCATCGGACCCTGATACGTCATTCACATCAAATACAAATCCCGGCGGATTTGTTGCAGTGACAAAAAGGTTTTTATTCTCTGTTGCCAAATTACCAAAATGAACCGTATCGTTTGCCACAACTTGTTTCGTAACGAGGTTTTGAGCGTGGACTTCACCATAAATCATTCCAAGGATGGCGACTCCCAATCCAAAAACAAACAGAAACCTTGCAGTACATTTATTCATATTCATCTTCGTATTCATCCTCATATTTTTCCGGGTGCTCAAACATGTCAATCATCTCCAATACGTCTTCTTTATCCGCTTTGGGATATTTTTTCATATAGCTGCGCAGACGTTCCACCGCGGCTTGAGGGCTTATCGCACTACCACTGTCAATGGCCCAGCTCAAATAGGCACCCTGAGCATGAGGCGAGTCTGGATATCGCTCAAAAATGATTTGAAAAACATTCAGCGCCTTTAATTCCGTCTTACTCGATTGGCTCCACTGACACGCCAGCAGCCAAAGCGCGCGTTCTGCCGAGGTCGTTCTGTCAAATTTTTGCCCGGGGAGAAACTGCATGAAAATCCGCTCCATCTCCTCTTTTTTCCGTAGATACATTAGAGCCACGCCAAGACCATACGAACAGTAGGCATACCGTTCTCGACTGCGCAAAATCTCTGGATTTTTTAAGAGCTTCCGAAATTTTTTCTCTGCGGGCGGATAGTTTTGCATTTCAAGTTCTACATCCGCCAAAAGGAGTTGCCAGCGGATTTTCGTCCCCTTAAACGCAGCCATTTGGCTGGGCCATGCATACATTCCGCCTTGATTATGGTCAATGTTCCACAAAAATCTTTTTACGTAAGACCAAGTAAAACCGTTCGAGTTGTCCTCCTGTTTGAAATGGGAATCAAGAGTATACAGCGTTTCCCAGATTTTTTTTGCTCGCGGATAGTCTTCTCGTGCATATGCGATCAATCCAAGCCATGAAACCGCAACTTTCTCCTTGCTCGTCGCGTACCAAGAACATTCCCGACGATTAAACAACTCCCCCGGCTTCAACTTCGCATAAGTAATATTGTGCCAGACTGTATCCTGTACTCGTTCCGTTTGCGGCGGTTGCGAAACTTGCGCGGCCTTATCGGGAACTTGAAATTGATCCAACCTCGTGTCAAGATGACGAACCTTTTCGAACCAGTCCCACGAACGTTCAAGCCACTTTTCGGCCTTCTCTGGTTCCACAAAGGTATTCAGCCACGCCAGCCCGATTTCGAGCATGACTTCACCTCGATAAAGACCGGTCGCGTCGGACGCAATGAACAATTCCGCCTCCTTTTCCGCCTTCTGAAGAGCGGACAAACCCGTTGGAAGGGCGCTGGCAAGAGCGATAAACGCTGTTAGATCACTCATTTCCGCTTGGTATTTTTGAACATTGTCCGAGTTTTTTTGTTTCCTTGCCGCATTCAGTTTCATACGGAGGTCGGAAAGTTGTTTTTGTTTGCTTTTCAGGAGGTCGGGGACTTTTTCCAGGTTCGGGATATCCGAAAACTTCGTCAGGAGTACGATTCGATAACACCTCGCGGCTTCTGCGTAAACCGTATCGGGATAATCGTTTATGAGTTTTTCATAAAGCCAGTACGCGCTCAGAAAATCCTCCGCGAAATGCTTTTCCCGTGCGTCTCGATATGCCACCCAGTCCGGTCCATAACGCTCCGCGTCCAGTTGCTTTTGAACGGCTTGACGTTTCGTTTCAATGCGATTCTTGATTATTTTTTGTTCTTCCGAAAAGAAAACCCTATTTCCCTTGCCCGGATCATATTCCGTTTTTTTGAGAGTTTCGAGCGCTTTCAGACCAAAGGAATAAAATTCCGCCGCTCGATCAAACATCCGCATTTTGACATAAAGATCGCCGCCTGTCTCTGCCGCCAAAACACGCGACTCGTCGGAGAAACCTCGTCCCACGGAATCAACAATTTCCAGCGCCATTTCATATTGCCCCTCGTCCACCAGACAATTCGCGATTTCCACCGCACAAAACGCGTTTGTCGCATCAATCTTCCATTCTTCCAACGGCGGGACACTTAGCGGTTCTTTTTTGGGGGATTTTCCCTCCCCGGTTTTCGCGGATGTCGGCTCAATTCCTAGCGTCGGAAGAAGCATTTCGACGCAAAGTGCAGGATTTTTCGCAATTTTTCTCTGATACTGAGCCGCAAAAAGCAGAAAGATGCGTTTTGCCTCCTCCGAGGGAGCCGTTCTCCAGAGATTCTGACAATCAGCCAAATCTTGCGCCGTAGCCTCGCCCTTTTCCAAACGAACGGGAAACTCCATCATAAATTTCCGCCCTTGCTCTTCAAATCCACCGTTTTGCGCCAAGACTGCAAAAGCGGGAAAAACGAACAGAGACAATAAAAAAAGACGACTTTTCATCCGAATACCTCCTTTTTTCTTGATTTTATACTCGGTCTCCTTTAAAATTCCCGTTTTATGCGACGTTTTGCGAGCCGTGGTGCGTAGCTCCAACGGCAGACGGCACCGGAAATTTCAACGAGAAGTATTATAAAATTCCTGATTTCGTGTCGCGAGCAAACAACAGAGGCTATCCACCACGATATGCCGTTTCCTACCCTTAATTCTTTCCCGCCGTCGTTACCCCAGTTGTCGGAAGCGGATGTGGTTTTTACGCTTTGCGAATCAATTTACGCACAACTTGACGTGGGTTTTCGCCCCGCTTTAAGGCGTGTTTTCACGAGGTAAAGTACCGCGTTGATCAAATCCCGTTTACTGTGTTTTACGAGGTTCTCCCCCTTGTCGGTACGAAAAATCGGCTCGATCAGCTTCCATTGTGCGTCCGTTAAATCTGCCTTGTAGGACGTTTTTTACCTCGTCCCTTCATTATGATGGAAGGAGTATAAACCGACCTACTTCCCCAATTCCTTAACGAGGTTTGCGACCTGGACGGGATCCTTAGACTGTAGAATAAACGCGATGCGCGCCTCCGGGATGCGGATTTTTCGCATGATGGTTTCCACTTTCTTCCAGCAATTATCGAGTTTCTTTCCTTCCGCGAGATACAAATCCGTCGCCAACTCCCCCAAGCGCTGGAGCGCAATCGTGTCGTACTGGTCGTAATAGCGCTGGATGATTTTCTGTTGGTACGGTGTATAATCCGCCATGAGTGACCCCCTTCTCTCGACTTTCGTTTTCTTTCACGCCCGCACATTGTAGCAGAACTTCGATGGAAGTCAACCCCCTCCGTCGGAAAAATCCGCATTCGTGCGCCTTCAAATTTCGAGAGTGAGCTTGGAACTTTTTTGGGGGAAACTCTCGATTTTTCTCCCTCATCCAAAATCATAAATTCAAACAGACGCTCATTTCGACCCTTTTTTTCGCATTTTCTCAGAGAAAAAACGTCACCTTTCGCGATCGAGTCGATAAAACACTCATTCTAAAGATTGTTGTCCGAAAAGCCCGATGTTTTAGTCCGCGTTTCGGAAAACAGCGTTTGAGCGCGAAAAAAACGGTGTGAAACACTCCTCAACATAAGTGCAAAAACAATTAAATTAACGCTAATCAATTTAACTGCGGAATTTCCGCATTGAAACGCACTTTTCGAAAAAACATCGATCCGAAAAAACACCAAAAAAACGCGTCTTTTCACCAAAAAGAATCAAAAAGTGCAAAATCGTCCAAATCCTCAGACCCCTGTTTTTATGCAATATCGCATTTTTACGAATAGCGGACTAAAACGCTTTGAAAAAATTCATAATCATACAGCGTCGCAAAAACAGGCATATCGCGAAACACCCCTAAAAAACACCTCAAATCTTTGATTTCTTGAGATTCTGCGCGAAAACCATTTCTGCGCTAATACTAGCCAGATCGACTCCGCTTCGCCCCTTCGCGTTCGCTCGACCGCCTGCGCGACAGCTCAAAATGATTGAGAACTAAGGGACGAGAACCAAGCGGAAGCCCAAGTCGCTGTCGCGAGCCGTCCGCGTAGCGTGGGTCCAAAACGCCGAACGGCAGCCGTAGCGGTCCCAGCTCCCGCCACGAAACACCCGGTACGCGGCAGATCTTGCCCCCGTCGGGTCGCACTCTGGCGACACCGCGCGATAATGTGATCTATGCCAATCCGAGCACCACTCACACACGTTACCGTGCATGTCATACAATCCCCATGCGTTTGGCTTCTTCTGACCCACTGTATGCGTCGTCGAATCCGAATTTTCCCGATACCAACCCACTTCATTGAGGTTGTCACCCGTGATATTCTTACCATTATTAAGACTTGTCGTCGTGCCCGCGCGACACGCGTATTCCCACTGAGCCTCAGTGGGAAGTGCGATTTTCAAACCGGACACCTGCGACAATATCTCGCAAAACTCCACACACTCATTCCAACTCACACACTCTACCGGGAGACTGGCACCCTTAAAACGGCTCGGGTTGCTCCCCGCCACGCTTTCCCACATCGCTTGTGTCACTTCCGTCTCCAACATCCAGAAACCCTGCGATAGCGTCACGCGGTGTTGTTCCTCACTGTTCTTTCGTCCCAACTCCCACGACGGACTCCCCATCAGAAAACTCCCCGCCGGGCACCAACGAAATGCGTACTCCACACCGTTGATCGTCTTCACCAAACGCTCACCTGCGGTGCGACCTTCCGCAGCGGAGGGCGCTGGCGTCGAGACATTGACGGCTGGTATTTCGACTGGTGCGGGTGGTGATACATCGGCTTCGATAGTTTCTGGCGATGCTCCGGGTGATGTTTCGGCAACCTGCCACATTTCCGCTTCGCGTTCCAGCCGCGCAGCATTCATCGACAAAAACACCATACCCATCATGAGAACAATCGCACCGACGATCCCGCACATCACGATGGTACGCTTTCTGCGTTGGCGTTGCGCCTCGAGAATCGCAGGAAGAATAATGTCCGGCGCGGCTCCTTTGAATATCCAGGACGGCGTTTGGCGCACGTGTTTTTTCTGCGCGCTTTTTATCGTCTCGTTGTGCACAAATTGATAAATTTCATGAAGGCTCGTTTTTCGATCGCGCAGCGCTGTGAGAAGGTGAGCGGTGAAAAATCCGTGCCCTTTTTCGTCCCACTCGTACGCCTTCTCCATGTCCGAACACGCATTGAGAATCGCCACCGTTTGCCCTATTTTATGCGGCGTGGACGTCGAACTCTCCCAGAGATTCCACTCGATATCGCGGCTAAAAATCCGCTCCGCCAGCGTTTCGATTCGGCGCAACTCCCCCTCCTCGAACGTTGGAGATTCCTCGACACTTCGCCCCTCCTCGATGCGACTTTGGCAACAATCCAAAATAATGCACACATTTTTGGCAGGTATTTTCCCCACAGTCTCCAGCACGTCCGAGAGCGCCACGGCAGTCTCATTTATCCGTTTTGGATCCGCAACGATCGGGCACAAATATCTTTCGTTATTCACAACGACACCATGCCCCCAAAAGCCGACGATGAGGAGATCAAGCTCATGTTCCCACTTTAGAGACCCTAAAATCGAATCTTTCGTGAGAGGCTTCGCGTCCATTG
>JAUNBK010000127.1 GCA_030527105.1 Planctomycetia bacterium | reverse complement strand
AACAAATTTTGTGCAAAATGTTTCGCGGGAATGCGAAGGTTTTTGGAAGTTGTCACATACCATTCCTTTGTGCCATTCGTCTTCGCGACCTCACGCACCGAAGCAATGAGCCAACAGCGACACTCGTTCTTCCAATTCGCACACGGAATCCTTCTTTATAATCTCACGATGCCGAGTGTATCGACAAAACCCTCCAAAGGACTCAAAAAAAACATTTTAGTTCCTATTAGGAAAAAGTTGGAAGAAATGCGGGAAAGATAGGTGAGGAATACACACATTTTTGAGCGAACTTTCATGCGACGCCAAAAGGGAACGCGAGAACACTCGCAAGTTCGGACTGCTCAAGTGCCACCATAATGAGACGATCCACGCCAATCGCGACGCCAGAGCAGGGTGGGAGTCCCGCCTCCATGGCGCTCAAAAGTCGGCTGTCGTCCGGCAAAATATCTTTCCCATCCATCCTGCGCAACGCATTCGCGATGTTGTTTCGGCGGCGCAGTTCCTTCGGATCGAGCAACTCATGATAGCCGTTCGCGAGTTCGATCCCACGAACATAAAGCTCAAAGCGCTCTGCCGTCTCTCCTCGAGTTTGCGCGAGTGCCGCCTGTGTCGCCGGGAAGTTGTATAAAATCGTCGGGCGCTCGACTCCCAAAAGTGGCTGAATCTTTTCCCCGAGGAGAAAATCGAGCCAGTCGTCGCGATTCGCGTCGGGCGAAACGTCGAAACCTACCGGCAAAATCATCTCGTGCTCTTGCGCCAACTCCGCCAACTCCGCAACGGACGCACGAAAAGGATCCACCCCGAGTCCCTGCATGAACGCCTCGCGATAAGAAAGCCGCAGCGCGGAGCCGTTTTGGAGAATGGTTTCTTGAAAGTCGTCGAGAAGCTGCATCCCCGCGTCGTAATCGTCGCCGGGTTTGTAGTACTCGAGCATCGTGAATTCTGGATTATGGAGGGTTCCGCACTCGTCTTGGCGAAAAACCTTGCATATTTGGAAAATCGGAACGCGATACGCTTGCAAAATCCTCTTCATCGCGAACTCGGGCGAGGTTTGGAGGAAGAATCTTTTCCCTCCCGAAGAGACAAAAAACGGGTCGAGATGCCGATCGACCACCGTGTCAGCGCTCAAGGCAGGAGTTTCGACCTCGAGAAAACCACGTGTCTCGAAAAAAGTGCGTATTTTGCCTAAAATAGCGGCGCGATGTTGAAGCATCGATAACGAAGCGCTGGGGCGAAAGTCGCGAATCATGGGTGTGTTCCACGCAGAGTGTTTATCGAAAATGCTATACTCGTTCTCCTTTAAAATTCCCGTTTTGCGCGAAGCTTTGCGAGCCGTGGTGCGTAGCTCCAACGGCGGACGGAAACGGAAATTTTAGCACGAAGTATTATAAATCTAAAGAATCTTAAACGCTTTCCTATTTTTGACACGACCTGGGGCGGCAGAGAATTTTGGCACGCTCTCGACCAAAACCTCAAACGGCGCGTCGGCAGGCTTCTCAAGAGAAACGACGTCCCCCGTCTCCCACTCGAGAAGCTCGCGCGGCGTGATTTTTCCACCAAAAAGTTGGACGGAGACGGCAATTTTCGCCTCCTTCAACGACTCGGACACATCGAGAAGAGGAGCTTGTCGCGTCTCCTCGTCCCTCCATGGCGGCTTGAAATAAACATCCGGCAGCGGAGAATCGGGAGTCTCTCCCATCTCCTCGAGCAACTCTTGCGCCAAAACGCACGGCACCCAGAGAAAAAACGATCCGCGCGACGCAGAAAAAGAAACGGAGTACTCCAACTCCAAAACCATATTCGTCGGCAGAATTGCATCGCCATTGGAGCCGGGATGTATCCCAAGCGGAGAAAGGCGTTCCTCCAACGTGCGCGAAAAAAGGAGCGAAACGCGCTCGGCAAGGTTTTTCTCGATCCGCGTCAGAACGTCCAACCTCGAATTTCTCGGCTCGTCGCCCGGTGCCGCTCCCATGAGACGATCAAAAAGGGGCGCGAGAAGTTGAAATGATGTTCCAAACGCAACGCTCGATTGCGTGAAATCCTTTCCTAAAAGGTCGAAATGGGCGACGTGGCAATCGTTTTTGCTCGTGCATTGAAACGTTTTTTGGCTCGTCTCCGCCCGCGCGACACGCACCGGAAGACGCAACAACTCCTCGAGCGCTTGTTGAACGCTCCCAACAAACGGCTCCAATCGGTCGGCAAAAAAAGCGCACCTCTGCGGAGAGAAACGAATCCCACCGCACAAATATGAGGGTATCTTCGCGCGCTTTTCTTCCTTGTCGCTCGTATGCTCCTCGGCAGGGCGACTCTCGAGAAAGTTGCTCATGAACGAACTTGTCCCTCTCCCCAGACGATGTATTTGTAGCTCGTGAGTTCCTCCAATCCGCAGGGACCTCGCGCGTGGAATTTATCGGTGCTGATTCCTATCTCCGCGCCGAGACCAAATTCTCCTCCGTCGTTGAAACGCGTGCTTGCATTAATCATCACGGCGGAGCTGTCGATTCGGAGGGCGAATTCTCGCGCGGCAGCGAGATTTTGCGTGCAAATCGACTCTGTGTGCCCCGAGCTATAGTGATTAATGTGTCGAATCGCCTCGTCGAGAGAGTCAACAATTTTGCACGAAATAATCGGACCATGATACTCGGTATAATAATCCTTCTCCTCGGCAGGGACGGCAGACGGGACGATCGCGAGTGTTTCGGCGTCGCCACGGATTTCGACGCCCTTCTCTATGAGCGCGTTTGCTATTTTGGGGAGCAGCGCCTCGGCAGCCGATCGATGAACGACGAGCGATTCCGCCGCGTTGCACACTCCCATGCGCTGGCACTTGGAGTTGATCACAATGTCGATGGTTGTTTTTTCTTCTGCCGACTCGTCCACATAAACGTGGCAATTCCCCTCGAAATGCTTAATGACGGGCATTTTCGCCTCGGCACACACGCGACGAATCAACCCCTCGCCGCCGCGAGGAATCACGACGTCGATCAAGTTGTTCATCTTGAGGAAGTGCCCAACCGCCGCGCGATCCGTTGTGCTGATGAGTTGTACGGCGTCGCGAGGAATCCCACACTCCGCTGCCTTCTCTGAGAGAAGTCGCGCAATCTCCTGATTAGAGTGGATCGCCTCTTTTCCCCCACGAAGAATCACGGCGTTCGAGCTTTTCACACAAAGCGCCGCAGCGTCTGCCGTGACGTTTGGGCGCGATTCATAAATGAAGAAAACAACCCCAAGCGGGACGCGGACTTTGCGAACGTCCAGACCATTGGGACGAACTTGAGACGAAATAATCTCTCCAACCGGGTCGGGCAGCTTCGCGACATACTCGAGTGCCGACGCCATGTCTTCGACGCGCTCCGGCGTGAGTCGAAGCCGATCCGTCTCGGCAGGAGTGAGACCATAATCAGGGACCGCAGCGATATCTTTTGCGTTGGCGGACAAAATTCGACTCATCTGTCGGCGCAAAGTGGTGGCACTTTGGTTGAGCCAATCATTTTTTTGTTTTCCCGTGACGACGGCAAGCTCTGCCGATGCCGATTTTGCGCGCTGCGCAACGTCGAGACAATATTGTTCCAAGTCTTCAAACATGAGTTGCTCCCGAAAAAAAGGGTTGCATGGAATTTGATGGCATACCTGGTGCACCTTGAAGCTTGTCTTCGCGATGCTTCGCGAAGAATTACGCCAAACTCCCTCCCATTATGCCAAAAAAACGCGTTTGCGTCAAGGGTGTTGTGGCATTTTTTTTCACTTTTTTTGCCCACGGCGCTTTTTGCTCTTGCGAGAAACGCCAAAATGCGCTATCCTGAACAAACATATTGTTTTCGTTGATCAAAACCTCGCATAGCTGCTTGATATGAATCGTCCCCCTCGTTTTTTCGCGCGCAAAAATGCCCTTCCAAAGAGATTTGGAGACGTTTGCGCGTGCGTGGAGAATGAGCGGGACAAAAATCAACGAGACGCCGAAATTTCCACTGCCGCGCCGCATCTTGCTCGTTTTGCGATTTTTACGCTTTTGGCGCTTCTCGTTCTTCTTGCATTCTCGTCGGGCTGCTCGTCGGTTCGAATGGTGCGTTCTCGACTGCCGTCGCCTGGCTTTCGACTCATGCAGAAGGGATATTATCGCTTGGCGCCGATGTCGCTCAAATATTCCGAGCAGACAGAAGTGACGCTTCGCACGCTCAATCTCGCCTCCACGGCGCGCGACAATCCCGACGCGGCAATCGAGGAGTTGGAGAAAGCATTTCGTCTCGCGCCGAAGAACGAGTTGCTCGGCGTCATTGCGGAGATTTCGTGGAAAGAAGCGGGGAGAAGGCGCATTTTTAACGCTAAAAGAAGCTTCGAAATGTATCTTAAGGCGGCGACTTATTCATATAAATATCTTTTTGATCCTCAAGACTCGAACCATAGGAATCCATACGACCCCACGTTCATCAATATGTGCCGAATTTATAACGAGAGCACGGAAAATATTCTGCGTTCGGCATCGAACGACGGCGCGTTTGCGCTCAATGGGGACGAAATTCGCTTGGAGCTTTCCGACGAGACGGTCGTTTTGGAGACGAAATTTCTCAGCCCAGATTGGATGAAGGAAGATATCGAGAATTTCCGTTTCTCCTCTGATTTCGAAGTGACGGGGTTGAAAAATCGCTATCGAGTCTATGGGATTGGCGTCCCGCTTGTCGCGCAGACGGCGGATTTAGCGCGAAAAACGCCTGGATACCAATATTGTCTGGGGCACTTATGCACACCCATGACAGCGTTCCTCCGGCTGGATGACACGAAGCGCCCCGTGCTGGAGTTTTACGATTCGATGGTCTATTCCTCCACACATGCAGGGGGCAAGCGCACGCCGTTGGAGATCGACTACACCACGCCGATTGCGTATTGCCTCGCGGAGTCCGCGTCGCGAAAATCCTTCATCGACGGTACGATTGGTCTTTTGCGCCCCGACCAGTTGTTCGAGAAGACGCCGGACGGAAGTCGAGAAATAAAGGGGATTTATATGGCGCAGCCGTACCACCCGGAGAAAATCCCCGTCGTGCTCGTTCATGGGCTTTGGTCCACGCCGATGAAGTGGATGGAGATGTACAACACGCTCAATAGTATCGAGATTATTCGGAATAATTATCAAATTTGGTTCTATTTTTATCCGAACGGGCAGCCTTTTTGGGTGTCGGCGGCGCAATTTCGCGAAGATTTGGCGGAGGTGCGTCGAAAAATCGATCCGAAGCGTGGGAACACCAATTTCGACCGCATGATTCTCGTTGGGCACAGCATGGGGGGATTGATTTCCGTCTTGCAGACTGCCGAGAGCGACGATTTGGCGTGGAAATTGATTTCGGATGCCGCGCCGGACTCCATGCCGGGGGACGCAGCGACGCGAAACGAGGTGGCGAAATGGTTCCATTTTCAAGCAAATCCCTCCATCTCGTGCGTGATCACGATGGCGACGCCGTTCCAAGGGAGCGCGTTTGCCAACAACACCACGAGAAATCTTACGGAGTTGTTTGGTCAAAAAGCGACCGTGGTGGAGAAAAATCGAGACAATTTCTTGCGCGAAAATCGAGAATTCATCAAAAATCCGACCATTCTAGAGTACTCGACGAGCGTCGACTCGCTTCAGCGCGAGAATCCCTTTTGGGGCGCGTTGCAAAATTTCCGCCCCGCTGGCTGGGTCGCGTACTACAATATCGTCGGCGTGCAGAAAAAGTCGAAACTCTCCGCCCATCCATCGGACGGCATCGTCTCGGTGGAAAGCGCCTCACACCCGTGGACGGATGAGTTCGTCTACGTCTCTGCCGACCACAACGACGTCCCGGAGTGTGCCGAGGCGATTCTTGAGGTGGCAAAGATTCTTGTTCAGCAACTAGAGACAAACGCCGCGCATTCTTCCGCCCAAACTACGACGGAAAAAGAGGGCGCAGAGGGCGCGAACGGAGAGTGAGAAACCACGTGAAAAGAGTCTATATACTTGTCCTTTGAAACAGCGCTTGTCACGAAGTTTCGTGAAAACTCAAATTCCTTTGAGTGTCCGTCCAAAAAGGCACAAAAAAACCGTTGAACGCAAACGCGCACAACGGGGACATACACCCTACAGGGTTCGAACCTGTAACCTTCGGTTCCGTAGACCGATACTCTATCCAATTGAGCTAAGGGTGCGCCGCCCGAAGGAAGCCCTTTATCAAAACTTCCCTCGAAAGAACGCGATTCATTATAGCAAAAGACCAAAAGAATTCAAGGGGGGGCGGGAAGAAATTTTTTTCCCCGTGGGTAGTTTGGAGAGCAAGAGTGCTCTCCCTCCACGGAAAGATTACCCCCCTGAAAGTAGGGGAATTCTCCAACGCATAGTTCCAGATGAAGCGCCAAGCGATTCTTCCTTCCGGTCGGAACTACAGGCTACGCCTTTCGTTCTCGGCTTCGTAGAATCTCGAACGCAAACTTTTTTTGATCGCACCCTTTTCTCGGTTAACTTGCTCGTGCCCCCTCAAAAATTTGTGGTTGGAAATTTCCCTCCCACAGCAGGCGTAGGCAAAGAATCGTTATCGGCTGTCAAATTCATTCGAGCGTCACAAAAGTGAGAATCCGCAGCGTAGTTCCCAAAATCTCGTGAAACCTGAATTTTGAAGGAGGATGGGACGAGTATTGAAAAAAGAGGGACGGGGGGTTCCGTAAGAAATTTTTTAGGATATAATGAAGGCGTCCGAGTTTCCCAAACTTCTCAGGAGCAAATCGACAAAATGCCAAATCCAATTTTCGACAATCTCAACCCCCAGCAGCAGGAGGCTGTTCAGCATGGTGAGTCGCCGCTTCTCGTCGTGGCGGGGGCGGGCGCGGGGAAAACGACCATGCTCGCGCATCGCGTCGCGTTTCTTATTTCGCAGGGGGCGCTGCCCGAGAAGATTCTCTTGCTCACGTTCACGCGTCGGGCGGCAGGGATGCTCGTCGGGCGCGCAAGAGACCTACTTTTCCAACATTCCATTGGCGAGTCCACCTCAACCGCTGGAATCTGGGGCGGCACCTTCCACGCCGTCGCAACGCGACTCCTGCGCGTTTATGGGCAAAAAGTCGGACTCCCGCCCAATTTCACGATTGTCGATCGTGCCGATCAGGAAGATATCATGAATCTCGTGAGAGCCGAGACGTTGGCAAGCAGCGTCGACAAAAAGCGCTTCCCGAAAAAGGGAACGTGCGTTTCGATTTATAGCCGGGTGATCAATTCTCAAGAGAAGCTGCACACGATTTTGGCGGAGCATTATCCCGCGCACGAGGAATTCCGCAGCGAAATCGCGAAGGTGTTCGACGCCTACGTGGCGCGCAAAAGAGAGGATGCCGTGTTGGATTACGACGACTTGCTCCTCTATTGGAACGCGCTCATGAGTGTCCCGGGGACGGGCGAGTTCATTCGGAAGAAATTCGACTGGATTCTCGTTGATGAGTACCAAGACACCAACCTGATCCAGGCGAATATTATACAAGGTTTAAGCCCGGATGGGCGCGGACTCACGGTGGTTGGGGACGACGCGCAGTCGATCTATTCCTTTCGAGCCGCCACGGTGCGGAATATTCTCGATATGCCGAGCATTTATCCAGACTTGAAAGTCGTTTTGTTGGAGCAAAATTATCGAAGCGTCAACAAAATCCTGAAGGCGAGCAACAAGGTCGTGGCGCAGCTTAAGGAGCGCTATAAAAAGAATCTCGTGTCGACGCGCGACGAGGGAGAGATGCCGATTTTCGTCCGCTGCCGGAACGAAGACGCGCAGTCGAACTACATCGTGACGCGGGTTCTCGAATCCTACGAAAAAGGTGTCCCTCTTCGCGAGCAGGCAGTCCTGTTCCGCGCGGCATCGCATAGCACACGCCTGGAGGCGGAGTTGGTTCGACGCAGGATTCCCTACATCAAATACGGCGGCTTGAAATTCACGGAGGCGGCGCACGTGAAGGATCTCCTTGCAATTCTGCGTCTTGCGGAGAATCCGACGGACGCGACTGCTGGGCTGCGTTTTCTCACGCTGCTGCCCGGGATCGGTCCCCGAAAGGCGCAAACGCTCCTGCTCCTCCTGCGCGAGTCGGGCGGATCCTTCAATGCGTGGAGGGCGTGGACGCCTCCGAAACCCTGCGCAAAAACGTGGGAACAAACAGTCGATCTGCTCCAAAAGCTCGTGGAGGAAGATCTTCCGCTCAACGCGCAGGTGGAGGAGACGCTCAAGCTCTACAAACCTTTTTTGCTCGAAAAGTATCCGAACGATGCCGAGTCGCGATTAGTCGACCTCCAACAGCTTGCGGACGTCTCGGGGAAATTCCGCTCAAGGCGCGACATGCTGGCGGATTTTGTCCTCGACCCGCCGCAATCTTCGGAGGATTTTGCGGAGAAACCCGACATTGACGACGATTATTTGGTGTTGAGCACCATCCACTCCGCCAAAGGTTTGGAGTGGCGCGACGTCTTCATCATCCACGCGAGCGACGGCAATATACCTTCCGACATGAGCACGGGGAAACAAGAATCGATCGACGAGGAGCTGCGTTTGTTTTACGTCGCAATGACTCGAGCGCGAGACCATTTATACATCACGTGTCCGATGCAGTATTTTCACGTGTCGTGGTACGGCGATTATAGTCGTGTCCTCCCTACGCGCTTTCTCCCGAAACGGATTTTGAGCGCGTGTTTCGCGCAGGAGACATTCAATGACGATGGTCTCGAGGAAGATTCCGACGTGGAAGAAATCCTTGAGGAAGAGGGACTCACACTGGATCGTTGGATTCGAAATCAGACTCAAGGATTGTGGGGAGAGTGAGGCGCTCCGCGCGTCTCCTTAGTCCCAAGCGTC
>JAUNBK010000126.1 GCA_030527105.1 Planctomycetia bacterium | reverse complement strand
TGGAATGATAATATCTTGCGTTGTCTACGAATACATGGATGGTTGTTTTTGAATCATCGCAGGAAATGTGACACAAGTCGCCAGCGTGTCGATGTTTATAACACCATTAATGTTGATATATTGGCACAAACAATTCGATTTTAGTTCCCGCTCCTCGCCCCGACGAATCCTGCCATATGCCGGGAGGCTGTTGTGTTGCGGATGGCAGCCATCGCCGAAGTAAAAAACCTCGTTTTCGCTCGCGTTTTTCCGGCGTTGGCGATATTCTGCCACATGTTTCGATTTTTTTGTACACGAAACCGAGTCCGCGCAACAACCTGCACACGCCCAAGCAGAAAAACGGCTTTGATTCTGTCCGCCAACCATTTTTCCTTCGCTTTTTTGTGCGCGTGGCGCAATTCGTTCGAATCTTTTTCTGATAATCGATAATTTTCCATCTTCGTCTTGACTCCAACCGCAAAGTGTGGTATACTGATCTTACCGTCGAAAAGTCCGTGTGACTTTTGCGGGAATTTTATTGGAGAAGTAGAGTATATTATAAAATCTCGGTCGACATGTACGCGCGGTCTGCCAAAACTCGACGTTCCGTTGCGTTTTCGTCGAGCATTTCCACAATGCGCACTGCGAGTCGTGAATATTCGCTGGCGGCACGCGAAAATCTCGGACAAATTTGTTTTGCAATCCTCGTTTACATGATTTTTTTATCCATAATACGGTCGATTTCTTTTCTTCGCGCGAGTTTCTCTGGTTCGGAACCTGCTCAAACGTGGCATCCACAATTTGTTCACCGCGCGCCTTAAAAACCGAATTGTCGAGGTGCTCGTTGAACTTTCGGAAGAGTTTTTCATGAATCCTCTCGCGCTTCAACCGTTCGCGAAAAAACCAGATCGTTCGCGCGTCCAAGAGGTTTTTGTCCGTTTCGATTTCCAAAAACTTTTAAAAAGAAATCCTGTCGACAATTTGATATTTCATTTCCTCGTCGGACAAACTGTACTGCGCCTGCAAAACAAGGATTTTCAACATCATCACCGCGTCGTACGGCGGGCGCCCGCTCAGCGGAGATTTTTTGTACAGCGTCTCCAGATCTTCGCGGAACGACTCCCACGGAATCCGCGTTGCCAACAAGTCCAACTTGCACCCGATTTTCTCGAGCCTCTCGCCCCTTCGATCCGCCTGAAACAACCACCCCTCGCGCATAACAAACTCCTTGAAAACTCGATCAAAAACCATTTGTCAATGCCTTAATAATATTAAATATTGTCTTCTTGCAAGGAGTGCCTACGAAAAAATAATTTTTTTGCATTTTTTTGGAATTTTTTCTCCTGTTCCACTCGACAGCGGAATTTTGGTGAGGTAGAATGGATGCTCTGGTGAAGACCCCGGTGTGTGGGGCTTTTATAATACTTCTCGTTGAAATTTCCGGTACCGTCCGCCGTTGGAGCTACGCACCACGGCTCGCAAAGCGTCTCGTAAAACGGGAATTTTAAAGGAGAACGGGTATAGAACGTCTTGTGAGTGAGGGAACGCAGAATGCCATGCAATAATGAGAGTGAGTTTGATGTTCAAAAAATCCAAAATCTTGAGGAAGGATGGGAGGTTGAATGGGGTAGAATCTGCGAGAAAATTCTGGGAAATCAGGGTACAGGAATCCTCTTTCGAAAGTGTTGCTCGGTTGCCGGAGAAGATCGGTCTGCGGTGGAAGATCTTGTGGGCGAAGTTTGTCTCATTTTCAACGAAAAGGTTCGGAAACAAACGCTCTTTGCGAATTATCGTGAGGAAAATGGGAGTGTGATTGATTTTCTTTGCTCACGAAAATACCTGATGAGAATTTTTCAAGCGGTGCAGCGCAAACGACACGCGAGTTTTCTTGTGCTGGAGGACGAACAACTCAAAAGAATTGCGGAGTTGCCATGCGATTCCGAGAATCAGGGCGTCTTGATTGAAACGAGGGAGCGATTGGTGCAGTTGTACGATAAATTTGACTCGCTTGTGATCTCCTGCCCGAAGAAATCGAGCCGGAATTATCAACAAGCCGGGCTGCAGTTGTATCCAAGGTTGTCGCGCGAGGAAGAGGAAATGGTGGCGCTGCACGACGATTTGCTCAATTCTGTGGCGGGGATACATGAAATTCCCAACGACGAGGCAGACGATACGCTTTGCGGTTCCCACCGAGCCGCAAACGCTCAATGGAACAAAGCGATTGAGCAAGACCAAAAAAAGCTGAGGAGAAACAACTTCAGAAACGACGACAACAGGGAAAAAATCGAGAAGAAACTCTCCGACGCCTTGGTTCGACGGCATTTTTGCCCAATCGCCAGTCGAGAGGTTGCGTTTTTGTTGAAGTTGGGCGAGAATGCCGCAAGCCAATACGTGAAGCGATACCGAGAGGTTCTGCCAGAGATTCTTGGTCGCTATTATTCCGAGTACGAATCCATTTGTGCTGATTTCATTGCGTGGAGGAGAAGAGATGATTGACGAATCGAATGCTGGCGAACATCTGAAGGAACCGTCAGGGACGTTATGTTTTAGCAAACAGGAGCGTCTCTACGAGCACGTGAGAAAGCATGTGTTCAATGCGGATGAGCGCTGGGAGGATTTGGAGGGGTTCGACGTGGATGAAATCCGACGTTTTCGACGCGAAGAAGTAGCCGATTCCGACGAAGATTTTAAGGAACTCGCAATGAAATACCAACGTTTGATATCAAACGTTGTTGTGAGATGTTGCGAGGCGCAACAGCATCATCGTCATTTTCTGGAGATCATTCCCCAAATACCGGAGGAATCGCTCGAAAAGGAGCCGACAAATCGGGGTCGGGATCTGCAGCAGACCGTAATTTGTTGGGGCTTTTGGGAAAATTTACTCATTATCGCCTCTTCTTTTGTCATAAACGACCATTTCTCTCACTATATCATCAGGACAGGATACAGAACCTATCCGAAATTGAAAAAGAAATCGTGGCTGAGAAAGGAGCTTTCGCGCAAGGCAGAAGTCGAGGGGTTCTACAAAGGGAAGAAAAAGATTCTCATTGCGGACCACATGGGATAATTTGCTGAAAACGAATTTCAAGAAGGAATACACGATGATAAACGAAGCACTCGCCAAACTCAAAGCAAGAATAAACGAAAACAAATTGGAAGATGAGGAAGACCTCATTTATTTTATCCCGCTGGCAAGCCGAATGGCTGCGCTTGGGGATTCGTCCGAATTCGATAAAATAAAAAACCTCGCGCTGAGGTTCGAAAAATTTAACGACGTTCTTGAAGAGAGAATCCAAGAGGGAATTTGGGATGTTGAACACGCTCTCAACGAGCCGTTGGGGCTTTCGCTAATCGAAGCGCAGGACTTTTTTTCGTTTTATAAAAGAACGAAAGATGGCGATTTGTATCCACGCCGCCTCAATTATTTGTTCGAGGAGTGGTGGGAAGCCGCGAACTACTCCGATGTGGACGAAGAAGCAGCCGCCACCGTGCGGAGTTTCACGCAAACGTATCCGATTCCCGAGGACGAGATGCTAGCGGTAGTTGAATACCCCGTCACGAATTGGGAGTATGGACTGCTCGGCAAAATGGTGGAAGCCCAGAATATCGTGTGCGAAAATATCGCAACGACATGGAGTCGCGACCAAACGCCCGAGAATTGCTGCACCAGCAGCGATCGTGTTTTTTCGCACTCGAAGGCGCCTGATTTTGTCCTCGCGTGCGACGATGGTTCCCCATCCGAGGAGACCATGGCGTTGCAAGATAGGATATACGCCGAAGTGGAAACCAAAGAGGAAGCTCTCTTCATCCGCAGAACTTTCAACGAAAGATGGCAGTTATTGCTACAAATTGAGAATCTGGAGGAGAAAATCCCCAACGTTGAGCTAGTCCACATCAGCGGGTGCCCGTTCCAATGGATGGGCGAAGCCCGAGGATGGGTTCTGGACATAAAACACTTTAGCAACGATTTTCGCAAGACGATCTTGCAATCGCCAACCACTGTTGTGATTTCCCCAAAGTGCCGCATTGTTATCAGTTTTGGCGAAAAATGAAAAACATCATTTCAAACAGACCTAATTGGCACGATTTCGGATGCATTCCGTTGCGCAAACTTTGTGACGAGGGGAGCAACCCGTTTAAACCTGCTTGGATTCAGGGCGCCTACGCGTGGTTTTTCAAGCGCCTCCCCAAGTCGATTCGGGAGCAATATCGAGATCGCCCCCCCGTGCATGGCGTAGCAATTGCGGGACCGCCGACGCGATTCGTTTCGTTTCCCATGGCTCTACGGGAGGCGACTTCTGAGGATGCGTTAGATTTTGAGTCCGGACGCATCGGATTTCTCGCGGTAGACTCCTCGGGAGAGCAAGACCAGGGCAACGAGACCTCGAAAAACGACGGAATTAAACAATGCGCGTATGATGCAGCGCGTTTCGTGTACGACGTGTTTCGGAAGTTGAAGCCCCACGCTGGATTTCCGCGTGTCGAAATTGCTTGCGGTACCGCAGAAGGAACCAGTTTGTCGCTTTCTGCGATGATTGCCGCTTTGTGTAGAAACCTTAAAATTGAGTGTCCCAACACGATCATCGCGACGGGGTGCTGGGACGCAAAATCAAAAACCCTCAGCCCGGTGCCGCAAGAGACACTCCGCCAAAAAATAATCGCAGCGGTGCGTTATGGCTATCGAAAATTCATCGTCGTCGAGGGAGAAAATGCGCAGAACGAGTGGGACGCGCTCAAGAAAATGGGCGTCCTACCGCCAGACGCAGAGTTGGAGTTCATCGAAGTCCCAACGGATCCGCTCATGGCGATTTTTCGGATTTTGCGCGAGCTGCCCAACGGCGCCTCGGAGGAGATGGCAGCGCTTTTGGGCGCGTTCGACCTGCGATTTTTGCGTTCAAACGCTTACGGAGAGACCGACTTCGTGGTGGAAACGCTCAAGCCGTTCGTGGACAAAAGCTTGAGCAATTTGGTGCAGCACGTCGCTTTGGACATTTTGTGTCGGCGCGAAATGCATCTTGGCAATACCACGGAGGCGGAGAGATTTCGGCGCGAAACTCCCCAACTTTCCCGCTCCGAATTCCCTCTGGGGCGTTTGGGGAGCTATCTTAAGTATGAGGAGGTCGCGTCGAAGATAATCCTCAACATGGATTTGGGCGTTTGGGAAGAATCAGAGGACTCTCGCCTTGCGCGTCGTATCCTCGACCGGTTGGAGGGGAGCATCCAAGATCATGTTGCGGACGTCGAAGAGATCCGGTCTGCCTTGGCACTCGCGAACTCAGAGGCGCAGCGGCTCATGTTTCTCGGAAGGCTGAACGCTTCTCCAGAAACGATCCTCCGCGCGTGGCGAGAATTTACGCGATTCGCGCACTTTTGGTCTGAGATTTTCGACTACACAAAATTTGCGGGGTTGCCAAACGAGACCTTCCATCGGCAGAGGAACTATTGCGTCCAATGCAAGGCGGACTATTGGCATTTAACGAAAAAGACGCTGCTTGAGCCGAATTTGCCCAGCGGGTTCGATATTGAAAGTGTCGCGGATGCGTTCGATCTCACGGCATGGGTGCAGTGCGAGGCAATGTCGCAATCGGAGACGGGCGCAACACTCACGCGTTTCTTTGAGTTGGCGGACGCTTTCTTCGAAAAGCATCGAGGATATCCAAATTATCTTCCATATGAGAAAGTCCTACTTTATCGTATGGGAACGGATGCGGAGCAAGATTTGGCGCGCACGCAGCTGTCGCAAGCCATACATCTTGCCGAGAATACGAGCGGCGAGAGCATTCTTGCGCTGCTCGCGATTCGGTCTGCTGGTGTTTTGGAAGATTTTGCCAAAATGGAGAGGATATATGGTTCGCTCCCAGAAAACAGCCGCCTGAAAAAAATTGCGGCAAAAATGGTAGAAAATCCAATGGTCGTTGGATTTCTTGGACCGTACTAAAAAACGATACCTTTTTTTCACAACCACAAGGAGAAGATCATGTCGAAGAACAAGAAGACCAAGGCGAAGCGGATGGGAATCAAATCTATTTTTTTGTACAAGGAAGGGCGGCTGGCAATCATGGCGTTCGGCAAGGGAAATCGCGCCGAAATTGCCGTAGACGCCGATGCGCGCGGGGAAGATATTCTTCTGCCATTTCAAACGAAACATCGATTTAGAGTTCAAAACATTGATGAAAATATTGATGTGAAGTGTGGCGACCTCGAATCCTTGCTGACCAACCCTGCCACGGCGGATTTGGAGGACTATCTCCAACTCAAGGGGCGGCTCGAGCTGCATTTTTTCGGGCGAAAATTCCCACACGACAATGTGCGGATACAGCTCATCTACAACATTTTGGATATCTTGAAGATTCTTGGTCTATACGTGAACGATGCTATTTTTAGCGTCAACAATCTTCAGAGCGAGGAGAATCCTCAGGATGTCGTCGGATTGGCGATGGGTGAAATTAAGCCGATCGACTGCGAAAAAGAAGCAAAAGTGCGGAAAATTCTCAAAGACATGAAGCCTTTGCTCGGTTTTTTTGGAGATGCGTTTCTGCTGCCAGCGCCAAAGCCGAAAAAGGGGATAAATTTTGAACCCGAGTTGAGCGCAATAGAAAAGGAGAATCTCATCAATCTACACAACGAGAATGTTCTCCTTATTCTCGGCACATTGCGGCAACGAACCATGCACTTTAGGGAAGGAGATTTCTTTTTCCGCGAGGATATGGACAAGAATTTCACTGGGTCCGATGGAAAGAAACACGGAAATTGGGATGCGATTGAGAAAAATTATGGAAAAATGATTAATAAAATTAACGTTGGTTTTATCAAGAACTCATCGACAAACCTCCGCATCTTGTTCGATATTTATCCTCAGACAAGCGAAATCGAAATCACGGAAGAGTATTATCGATTCAGCATCCTGAAGCAGGGACGAAATCTCGGCGTCAACATGAAAAAATTGCGCGAAAAAATCGTAGAGAAATTTTGTCCAGAAATAAAAAACAAAAAACACGATTCTTATCGTTCGAAATTATACACCATCTTGGACTACATCTTGTTCCGAGAAATTAGAAACACAGACGATCTGGTGGCGATGGTCGATCGTCTTCGTGAGACCTCCGACGAGGAGATGAAGGAGGAACTCTACAACAAACACGCCAATATCTTTTGGAAAAAAATCAAAATTCAATTCCTCACCTTCTTCGAAAAGTTTAAAAACGGCTTCCCTGAATTTCGGACGGACGCGATCGACCCCTCGTACATCGAAAACGTGAAACTCAACGAAGATGGCGTCCCGTTTGTCCAACTAATGGCATTCTTGTGCAACTTCCTCGATGGCAAAGAAATCAACGAATTGCTCACGGCCTTTATCAATAAGTTCGAAAACATTCATTCGTTCATCGAGACGATCGAGAAATTGGGCGAAAAAGTTGAATTCACGAATTGCACCCTATTTAATCAAAACGGGCTCTCACTCCGCATTGCGAACGAGCTGCGCGTACTTGCGAGTATCGCGAAAATGAAGCCCGATCTCAAAGACGTGAAGCGACCTGCGTACAAAGCCGCTATTGAAATGCTCGGCGTGAGCGAAAACTCAAAATTCCTCGCCAACAAATGGCTCGAGAAGAACCTTCTCCTCAACGAAAGTGCGTCTGATGAGGAGAGAAAATCCACAAACCCGTTCAGAAATTTCATCGTCAACAACGTGATTCATTCTCGGCGTTTCGCCTATTTGGTGCGCTATGCGAAACCAAAATCAGTCCGCGCCGTGATGAAAAATCGGTCGATCGTCTACTACGTCCTCTCTCGTCTGCCGGAAAAGCAAATCGAAAGGTACTATGAAAACATTGCGGAGTCTCTCGACGACGCCACGGAGATTCCGAGTTTGCAAGCCATGATAAATCGACTGGGGAATCAATTGGTAGGTTTTTCGTTTGACAAATTAAACGAAAATCGCCACGGAATTGTAAGGAACAGCAATCTGTCGTCTGGAAATAAGAACGTCGAGATCGAACGGCTCAAAGCGCTCACGGGATTATATCTCACGGTCGCATACGTTGCTATTAAGAATCTCGTCAAAATTAATGCCCGATACTACATCGCCTTTGGAATCTTCGAGAGAGATTATACTTTGTTTTCAAGGGGCGAGAAGGGGAACGAGAAAAAGAACCCTGACGTCGAGAAGTTTTGCATTCCGTTTGAAATAAATGGGAAAAAATGCTCTTGCGAGTTATTTTCCCTCACGGAGTATTTCTTAGAAAAAGAGGGTGAAAATGATTATCATCAGCAGCAGGATCAGCCGTTTGACAAGGAGGCATGCAGGAAGCACCTTGACTCCATCCGTCGGCATTTCACGAAAAAGTGGCGCGTCATCTTCCGCCAAGAAATCGACGACGCGAAAGCGATTCATCCCACCGGACTTCTCGTCTCCGCTGTGCGCAATCACGCAGCCCATTTGAACGTCCTGCACGCATTGCAAAAGTACGTCGCCGACTTCCACAAAATTCGTCCCGACATGAGTTCCTACTTCGAATTGTACCATTTTCTCATTCAAAAACTATTCCTTGAGGAAGACTCTTTGAATATCCCCGATGTGCACAAGAAGCGAATAAATGCGGGCGTGCCGAGTCGAGATTTGATCCACGTCGCGTACGTGTCGCTCGGCTACAATCTCCCTCGCTACAAAAATCTCACGACAGAAGCGTTATTCGATAAGGATAGCGAGTCCGCAAAGGTTGGCGAGGAGAAAAAGTCTCGCAAGTGACATTTTCCATACCGAGAGAAAATACTTTAGCGAACGTGCGTGAAAAAGCCGATACGCTTTCGCCATTGGAGAATAGTGCAATGGAGTGTTTGGCTTATGTGCAGCAAATCAATAAACGAAATAGACATTGAAATCCTATCGCTCCTCGAGAAGCGCGCTCGGCTT
>JAUNBK010000208.1 GCA_030527105.1 Planctomycetia bacterium | reverse complement strand
TTTCACGATACACTGCTCCCATTGTACACCGAAAAAGATTTTTTGCAAGGGTTGAATGGGGATTTTTAGAAAATTTTGCAATAAAAGTTGTGATTTTGCCCGTCACTTCCACTTCTTAAGAGGAAACATTTCTGAAAAATTGCTTCCTCTCCAACTCTCCTTCAAAAAATTCCCCCCTTCCAGTGGCTGAAGGGGTGTTTCGCTGAAGGGAACGCCCCTCCCACTCGAGCGCCAAGCGATTCTCCGTTCCCGACCCCGTAGAATTTTGAGCGAAAACTTTTTTTGAGAACACCCCAAAAAAAACCTCAAATAAATTCACCTGCCACTTGCAAAAAAACAATTCTTGTGTACAATGGACTTATCGTTGTGTGCAAATGTTCAAACAAAAACCACAGGAGAAATCACGATGAAAAAGTGCGCATTTCTATTTGGCGTGAATGATTATTCCGAACTCCCCCAACTTCGCTACGCGCGGCAGGACGCGGAAGCGGTGGCGGAGGCGCTCAGGGAGTCGTACGGGTTTGGCGAGAATGAGGTCCATCTCAGAACCTGCGAAAAACAAGCGGCGCTCAGACCTCAAAATCCCAAAAAAATCTTAAGCGCCTTCGACTGGTCCAAAGAGTTGGGCGTTTTGGACTTGCTCATCGTCGGTTTTACGATAAATACTTGAAAATTTCAAGCTGCTCCCGGTCTGCGTCCTCCTCGAAAAAGCGCTCCGCCCACTGCGCGGGAGTGAATCCCTCCTCGTCCTGCATTTCTTTGTCAACCCCCACCTCCTCGACAAGAAATCGCACGGTCTCGATTCCTCCTCCAAGGATCGCCTCGTGAAGAACCCCCCAGCCGTCGTCGTCGCGCGCAGTCAAATCCGCTCCGCGCTCAACGAGAAGGCGCAGAACGTTCGTTTGCCCTGCTCGCGCGGCGGCGTGGAGCAGCGAGTCTCCCTCCGCATCCCTTGCGTGAAGGTCAGCCCCATGATCCAAGAGCCACGCCAGCGTCTCGCAATCGTCGCGCCGCACGACATGAAAAAGCGGCGTGCGCCCCTCCTCCTGCTTCGCGTTCGGATCCGCACCATGAGTCACCAGCGATCTTATGATATTCTTGCGCCCATAAAAAGCAGCGGCAAAAAGCGGCGACCACCCCGAGACGTTCGCGAGATTCGGATCCGCTCCGCTCTCCAGGAGACGCAGAACAACGGCATCTCGCGCCTCGTCCGACGTTCCGCCAGAAATTGCCGCAAGGAGAAGGGTGTTGCCCAACTCGTCCGAGTCGTTGATCCGCTCGTTTTCGTCCCGGATCAAACGTTCCGTTGCCGAATAGTCCCCTTGCTGCGCTCCGTGTAGAGCCGACCAAAAGAGAGGAGACTCGGATACCATTTCGCTTTTCATGCTTCCGCCTCGTGTGCTTTGTGTTCCGTCTGAATTGCAACCCTCCGCGCCCAATCGGGGAGAGGAAACAAACCTGCGCAACATTGTAACGTTTTTTTCACTTTTGTAAATGGGGCGTCGCGAATTTTATGGCACATTTTATAATACTTCGCGTTGAAATTTCCGGTGTCGTCCGCCGTCGGAGCTTGCGCAC
>JAUNBK010000002.1:38881-115288 GCA_030527105.1 Planctomycetia bacterium | reverse complement strand
AGTTTTTTGAAGGAGAGTTTGAGAGGAAACAATTTTTCAAAAATGTTTCCTCTCGAGAAGCTGGAAGATGCGGAAGCCGTCGTCGCTCCCGGTCGTACCGGGCGGGCGACGCCCTTCGTTCTCGGCTCCGTAGAATCTCGAACTCAAATTTGGGAATGCTTCGACGGTCGGAGGAAGAGGTTTGTCACTTTCGTCGCGGTGTCGTGAAATTCCGGCTCATCGCGCATCTGAATCCACTCTTCCGACTGAACGAATTTCTTCCAGCTTGCGACCCGCGCTTCGTTATTCTCGAAACTCAGCATATAATGCAGGCTCGGCGCGCCTATGCCGCCGTAGAGCGTTTCGCCAAAAAAGACGGGGGGCATTCCGCAGCGACGAAAAAGATCCAGTTCGCCGCGAATATCAAACATATTTCTCTTTGCTCGATTTCGATTGGGAGTTGGGCTTGCGTAACACCTTAATTGCAGCACGCGTTCCGGATCGAGAGTCGGCACAGCCAAACGAGGGCAGCCGGGGAACGCACGTAGGAGAGACGACATTTGATTCTCAAAAAGCGCATCAGCGGTACCGGTTTGGATTGCGTCGAAACTCCGATCGGTGTGCCACATTTCGTGCAAACGTTCCAAATTATCGAAAATTTGAGTGGAAAACACGACAAAAACCGCATTCCTATACGCCTCAGGGAATCTCTTGTCCCCTTCGTGCAAATCATTGCGGACGCAAAAAACACCGGCTTTCTCGAATCCTTTCTGATTGAGAGATGATATCAGTGCGGCATCCAATTTTTCGCACAATTTCTGACATTTCTCCTCATTCGGAGCGAAAAACGTCTCAATTTGGACATATTCACGCCCGCTATTTGTCCCATTTTTCCCATTCGCGCGTGCCGAGGTCGATAACGCGCCGCCGGCAGCGATTGCGCCAGCAACAATAAATTTTCTTCGATCCATATTATCTCCAGAAAAAATCATATATTGTGCAAAACAAAAAAAGCAGGCGTCCATCGAACCCCTGCTTTTATTCTACTCCATATACCGACATGAGTCAAGCCGGAGAGTCTTTTTTGTTTTCGAAAATTTTCACGCCAGGATTTCCGCCTTGCGCCCGCCGTTGGAGCGACACACGACGATTCGCAAACATCGTGAAAATATACTCATCGTACTTTAAAATTCCCGTTTTGCGCAACGTTTTGGGAGCCGTGGTGCGTAGCTCCAACGGCGGACGGAACGGGAAATTTCAACGAGAAGTATTATAGTTTTTTACTCCGAGCTTTTGGGGAGGAAAAGCACCGTGTGTTCGTTTGCCTGCTTGACGAAGTTGTTTTGGGTTTTGATTTTTTCGTAAATTTCTTCCCCAGAGCCCTCTAGCAGGTCTTCCAAAAACGGCATATCTGCATCCGGAAGCTCTTTCGTAGGGGGAATTGGGGTTTCAACAACATCATTCATCCTCGTTAGCAAGCTCAATACGGAATCTTCCTTGGAAGACGGCTTGCCGTCAAATTTGCTCGCCAGTTTCCGCAGCAGCGACAATTCATCCTCGCTGATTGTTGTTACTTTCGGCGCGTTTGGGTTGATTCCTCTACTCAGTTCGCGCCATCTGTGGGCGTGACACCCGATCAATGCGACAATCATCAAAATCAGAATGATCTCAAAAAACGTTCTCATTGAGTTTGGTTCCTTTCTTCGTTAAATAGTTTCTCATTTAAAAAATTGACATATGTCTTAAGCGTTTCTACGTGAGTTTCCTCAACTTTATAGTCCACATCCCCTTGCCCGTTTGCGCGAGTTTGTTTTATACAGTCGTCAGATTCTATCTTTTTCCCCTTAAATTCCTTTCTCCACTCCTCCAAAACCTCCCTTTTAGCTTCCTCGAGGTTGGTCTCACTGCCGCCCGCCTCGTCTTTTTGCGTGGGAACAGCCTTCTCCCAGCCCAAACTCCCCACCAAACAAACATTCAGAAGCAACGAGGCGCAAAGCAGTGCGCAAAGCATCTTTTGGAACAGTTTCTCTGTCGGTTTTTCTGGTGTGGTGGGGGTGGGGGCGGCTGGCGGTGTTGATGGGGCGTCGGCACAATATTGATTGTCCGGAGGAATAATCCTGTCGGAAAGAACATAAAGTCGAAATGGCAAAGGAAGCGCTTGAAAGCTAAAACTGCTCCACGCCACCTCGTTTATCTGGTTCCCAAGCGCGCGGATTCGATCCGGGTTTGGCTCCGCCCCACGAATGTACATCGGGGCGTCGGTTCCGGGAAAATGCACCGAGGACTCCAACTCCAGCTCAGGCGCTTTGATTTCCTTCGCGTCCAGCTCCAACGGCACCGCAGAGGGCGTCGTCTTGAACAAATTCATTTTTTGCAACGAAAAAGCATGAAACCTGAACGTTCGCGCCTCGCTTCTTTCCGCCACGAGCGCATGAAAGAAGAGCGTTTGTCGACCGAGCCGATCTGGCGCCCCTTCCTGCACGTGCACCATGATTAATTTCGTCCCGACCGGCACGCTCAGGAGAAACGGCTGAACTTTTTCACTCGAATCCGGCGAACCGATTTGTTCGCATATTTTCTCAACGACATCCGCCAATCCCTTGTCGGAAGCCGCCAAAACGCGATACTGCACGCCATCGTGCCCGTAAAAAACTTGTTGAAGGTGGATTTTATTGTTCATATTGGATCCTGTCGTATTCGGTTTTTAACGAGTCGTTTATCATAAATAAAACATTTACCAAAAAGGAATTCGAGTCGTGTTTAAATGTGTACGAATTTGAGTCAGGAAATTCTGAACCATCGGGTTTTAGCTCGATTTCACCTTGAACGACATGAGCGCGAGGTCTCCAAAGTCTGCTTTTTTTTTCGCCGTATTTAAACCTCCAATTCTTAAACTCGCACTGCAGCACTTTATCGGAAGGAAGCTCCAATTCTTGAGGGTCAGAAGAACCATCGTGGGGGTTAATTTCAAAAACCTTTCTTTCAAGTCCTCGTCGGGTTGGACTCGATTGTTTTAATGGAGTAAAATCGTTATCTTCCCCTGTTTCACGTGGGTTTGCTTGGATTGTCCAGGAAATTTGAACCGTAAATTTCCTCTCCAAGTACGCCTTCGCAATTTTGGCGGGCTTCCAATCTCCGGGCATTTCCAGGGATTGGATGTCTTTTGCAATATCTTCAAACTCGGGGTCTGTAAAGAAAGATGCAAAGCAATACTGCTCACGGATACTATTCCAGATTTTTTCCTCCAACTTTTTGTCCAGTTCTTGTTTTTCCTTCTCGTTTAATTGAGATTTCTGCCATTCGCCTCTCTTTGTCCAAATATTTTTGATTGAGGCGAGTTGAAGATTATTAATTTCTTTTTCATATCCCCTGCGCTTGTTCTCCCTCTGCTTCTGCATTTCTGCAATCCTTGTGTCAATTCCAGATTTGTTCTCCGGCGGAAGTGCTGTTAGCTTCTCCTTGCAGTCTTCCAATTCCTGAATAATTTTGTCATAAGGTTTACATTGCTTTGCTATTTTGTCGAGAAAATCTTCCACACGCTCCAGAACGTAATCTGGGACACCGTCGGGCCAGCTGCCGTCGTCGGATTCGCCAATAATCCATTTATTCAGGTCTTCCGCCGTTTTAGAGCTTTTTGGCACCTGCGGTTGTGAGTGTAGGGGCGTATGGGAGGTGATTACCTGTGGTCCTTGCGGGGTGGTCTGTTGCAAGGTATCCGAAACATTTAAGGGGGCTTTGAAAAAACGATGACAGAGCAAAAGCGCAAGCGCGGTTGTCAAAATCGTCAAAAAAATGATCGCAACGTTTTGCAGCATTTTGTTTTCATGTGCGAGTTTCGACATCGTGACTTTTTCCCGAGCCGTCTCTTTTGGCGCGGGATTTGCTTCTTCTGGCGGCACAATGAGAAGTTCTTCTGGCGGCAGTGCCCATTGATCGCTCAAAACATAAAAATCAAAATCCTGAACCGGCGTCCAAGAAAAGGTCATCCATTTTCGTCGGTTGACTTCGTTGCCAAGAATATCCCGAACCAGCTTATTCTGCGGTGCATCAGAAATCATAATGACCTGTTTTAGTCTCGACTTTTGCCGCGCAACGTGGACACGTGACTCTTGCACTTCTTTTGTATGAATGAAAACTTCAGGGACTTCTTCTGGCAAAGAGGATTGGAAAAGACCTTTTTCCAAAAGATAAAAAGCATCCAACCCCGCTTCCTCCGCCAAGCGGAGCGGGCAGACAAGCGCATGGAAAAACAGCGTCGTTCGACCAGAATTATCTGGACGACCTTTTTGACCGCAAATCATAATCACGCGATTGGCGATTGGAGCATTGATAAGGAACGGGCGAATTTCCTGAGCGAACTGCGGCGTTCCCACGGACTCGCACAAACCCAGCACCAATGCATTAAGCTCAGCATCTCTGCCCCGCAAAATGCGGTAGCCCGTTCCATCGTGCCCGTAGAATATTTGTTCAAAAGGAATTTTCATTTTTCTTGTAATACTCCTCTTATTCCCCAAAACATTCCCTATACAGGTCTAAAAACGTTTTGCCGTTCACTTCAAAGATGGCTTCAACTGTCGTTTCAAGGGACTCAAATTTCCAAGTTGTAACATTATCCGTTCTGGAAGTGGGTCTAAAAGAACACGGATAGCTTCCCCCTGTATCCCAGATAGGAGGAGTACAATCATTAACATATAAATCTAACTCTATCCAGTAGGACTTCCAAGGTTTGCATAGTGTCGCGCTCTTATCCCCATCACGCTCAATTTTCGTGCTTGAACGATAAACATTTTTTGTCCAGAACTTTCCATATGGACCTTCAGCCCCGTTGATTTTGTGGATATATCCACCATGTTCATGAGTGCACGATGCGCGAAGCTCAACTAAACGAATGGATAAGGTCGACTCGTTCTCGAACCAAGAGATATACTTGTTTGCGAAAGAGAACGAGTCGGTCTTCTTGATATGCTCGCTTGATGTTGCTTTGATTGCCTGGCAAAAGCTTTTTAATGCAAGAAAATCATTTTCTTGCGCACTTGTAAAACAATTGCTTATTAAAGTATCCCGCGTTGTGACAACTTTTTCTTCGACTTCTTTTTCTGCAAGCATTTTTATATCTGCCCTAAGTCCGCTTGCGTCTTCCAAAAGCCAAAATTTGAGTTTGTTGAGCGCTTCCACTGCGTCAACATCTTTAATGTCACGGATAAAAGAATCCACAGTTCTCTGTTCAGCTTTTTCCCTCTCTGTATCTACACCATCAACAAAAGACGAAATTTGTTGCTTCACTTCCTGTACTGAGCTTGGAGCGAATCCTCCCCCTTCGACAATTCCTGAATAAACATTGAGCTTGCTATAGTCTATATCTAGGGGCTTGCTCGTGTCCGCAATTTCTTGGGAAAGACGCTGAATTTCTTCCCCGATGCGATTCCTACAGATGGACAAAATGGACGCGGCTAACTTGGTTTGCGAAAATTCCTGGTTTAATTCCTGCTCGGCATAAATCCTACATTCCTCGAGTAATGCGCTAAGCTGTTGTGGTGTCCCGACAAAAGTATCTATTCTCGCCTGCAAAACAGACTCCCTGAGGGGCGCTATTTTCGAATGAAATGCTTCTCGCACTTTTGGGGTTTTCTCCGAAAAGCGTTTAAAGAATTCCAATACATTTTGATATCTGGATTCAAACTCGTCAGAATTTTTTGCTTTGCCTTCCGCAACCCATGCCACCGATTTCTCAATCATTTGGGGCAAAAGTTCCGTCTGCCTCATCTCCAACTCCCGCTTCATCCCGAGGTTTTGCTCGCACAAGGGCTCCCAATTTGCCAATTCTTTCGACCATGCGTTAAAATCGGGAATTCCGCCTGAGGTGGTTTTCATGCGGTCGGATAAGTACTCAAAAAAAGCGGCGTCCGCTTTCGCGTGAATCTCGCCCTCCAATTGAGAAAATGCCTCGGCGTTCGTAATATACCACATCTCCGTGGGTATCGTTCGCACAAACTCGTGAAGTTGGTCCGTATACGCTTTTTTGCTATCGAGCGACGTTCGAATCGAGTGCGTTTGCTCAATTTGTGCAAATTTGTCGCGCACTCGAGATAGCTTCATTCGGTCGTGTTGATACCCAATGCCTAAAATTAGCGCCGCGAAAAGAAGTATGCACGCGAGACAACATGCCGTGTAGCGAGCAATTCTCCAACGGAATGCAGATTGTTTTTTGCCCAAGAGCCATAGAAATGGCTCCTGAATCCCCTGCGGATCGATGTGCGGTTTGCTCTGATCTTCCAACGGACGACAAACGGAAACCTCAAATCTTCGCCAATCCATCTTCATGAGCGTGAGCGATGCCGAGATGTCTCCCACAATCTTCTCAAATTGAGGGCGGAACTCCTTCGCGCTGTTGGTGAGCGTGTCCGCCGCCGTGATGACGACCGCAACTTGAGGTTTGGGAGACATTTTTGCTAATAAATTGATACATTTTTTGATTTCTCCCACGATTTTGTTTTGCTCGTAGGTCTCCTTTTTTTGCATGGTGTATGGGTTGAATAAAAAGAGCACGCCCTCAGGTTTTCCAACGACGCTTCTGGCGAAATCCTCCCTCGAGACGCGCTCTCCGCCGTACTCCTTGAACGTCACGATCGCCTCTCGCGCTCCGTGCCACCTCTTATAAAGCAGCTTGAAACGCAAGTCCATAAGCGTTCCCTGCGTCGCACTCGGCCACGAGTTGTTGTCCAAAACCGTCTTGACGTTCTGGACGAAGTTCTGCGTGTCCGTGCCAAGTGGAATCACTTGAAATTGCTTGCTGCTCGTGGAATAAAGCCCCGTTGCAAGCACGGTTTTTCCCGCCTGCGTGTGACCAAAGATGAGAAGTTTGCCGGAAAGCGTTTTTTCGTCGTGAGGGTCGAGAGGTGTCGAACCACTTGGTGCAGACGACGGCATCGGCACAAACGACAACGGCTCGGCTCGCGCCAGCGTGTCCATTTTAAGCGCGTTGTTGAGTCGTTCCTTAAAAGTTCGGACAGTCTGAATCCGATAGTTTGGATCCATGAGAAGCGCATCGTCCACCAGCATCCCAATCTCCATGGGAAGATGGAGCGAGGGAAAAGAAGTCAAAATGGGCGGTAGTTCCTCGCTCTGCTTGAGCGTCCAGAGCTGCAGGACGGGCGTGTCTCCAAAGGGCAAAACTCCCGTGAGAAGCCGATAGAAAATGGCACCGAGCGCATAAACGTCGCTTTGCGCGTTGATGTTGCGTCCGCGACACTGCTCCGGGGCCATGTAGTAGGGCGTCCCAAGCGCTTCCAACGAGAGGGTTTTGGTCGCCATATCGTCCATTTCGTACGCGATTCGCATGGAGTCCCAATCAATAATGCTCATCTCCTCTTGAGAAATGATGATATTTGCGGGCTTCAAATCTCCGTGGAAAATAGCGTATTGCGTGTGCGCCAACTCCACAATGTCCGCGATTTTCCCCACCAACGTGGCGGCTTTCTCCCACGGCATGGGGTCCGGCGAGAGGTGGTCTTCAAGCGACTCCCCCTCGACCCAGTTGCGAACGAACGCGAGGGAGGATTCCGACTCGATCATCTCGTTAAAAAGCACAATTCGCGCTCGATCCTCCAGCGCAATCTTTTCGTGATACTGAACTTGACGACTCAAAATCTCGACCAGTTTTTGTTTCTGGTGCGGATTCTCCGTCTCTATCATTTTAACGACACATTTCTTGCCATCGTGCTCTGCTTCCCAAGTGGAGCGTCCCGGTTGGTTCTGCGCAATCTTCCGCGTCAGGCATAGGTTTTCTTGAAACAGCATTTTTAGCGTCCCTCCCAAGATTGTTCACGTTGATATTGAAAATAAATCAAAGCAATAAAGGAAAAAAGCAGCCAACAGTAGGTGTTGATACACATCGAAGCGAGGCTGCGGCGCACTTTTTTGTGGTTGTTGTCAATTCTCTCTTGCGACTCCAGAAGCGCGTGCTGCCGATCATTGAGCGCCGACATGAGTACTAAAGGTTGGTGGCAGGGGGAGAGCCACTCCAAATAAATCGCCGGTTTGGAGTATTTGCCACCCGTTTCTGCGTTGAAATATTTATCAAACGTCTCCTCATGATTAATAACAGGCGAGCTAAAAAGGAGCACGGGGATAAGAACGAGAGGAAGAGCGCCTACTGCGGCATTCTCGTTGGTCGAAAATGCCGAGAGCGCCAACGCAATCCAAGAACCCATGAGACACGCAAAAAAGAGCGTTGCCGAAAGTCCCCACGTCCAAATGATCGCGTTCGGCGCGTCCAGTTCCGAAAGCCCGTGGACGTGATAATACGGCAGAGCAAAGAAAAAAATCGAAAACAGTGCCGTTTGCACTGCACAAAGGACAAACGACACCGCAAGTTTGCTCCATATGTAACCCGAAAACGAAACTTGACGGAGCCGTTCCAAGCATCGATGAGGAACCCGTTCCGCAACCAACTCGCGAATGGAATGATTCATGCCGAGCCAAAACATCGAAAGAAGCGCGAAGAAAAAGAGCGCTTTCGTATCCTCTCCAAACCCAAAAAATTTCGTTGCGCAAGAGAGTTTAATCGCTTGCGAAATCAAAAAAGGTTGGAGAATCATCCACACGAAAATCGGGGACTGCCAAAAACTTCGCCACGGCGTCGGAGAGTGCGCAAAGCTGAATGTCTCCTGAACGTATCGATGCAGATAGCCCAAAATCTCTTGCGAAATCGGCACGGAAGGCGCCTTCTTCGCGTCCAGCGCACTCAGACTCGCGTCGTGAGTCGAATGAATCTGGGGAAAATAGGGCGAATGGCGCAGCTTTTGTGACAGTTCCTTTGCCCTTTGCGTCTGATCGTCTGCACTTCCCTCCGCGAGCATCCGAAACACTTCTGGGAGGGATTTTGCCCCAAAATACCGCAACACGTCGCTCGGCTTGCCAAAAAACACCGCGCAGCCACGAGAAAGAAGCAGAATCTTGTCGAACATATCGACATTTTCCATCATGTGCGTCGAACACACGACACTTTTCCCCTGATCCGCAATGCGCCTGAGATAATTCATAACGTCCGCTTCCGTCGCGGGGTCCAGCCCAGAGGTTGGCTCGTCGAGGAGCAAAAGCCTCGGAGAACGAAGCAGCTCGAGCGCGATTCCTGCGCGACGTTTTTGCCCACCGCTCAAACTTCTGATTCTTTTTTTGCCCTCGCTCTCCAGCCCAACGAGTCTCAAGGAGGGGAGGATTTTTCTCTTGCCCTCGTTGAATGACGCGCAGTGGATTCGACAAAAACTGTCGCACTCCTGCTCGAGAGTGAGGGCGGGGTGTAGTGCCGTCTGCTGCGGAAGATACGCCGTCTTGCGAAGGAAATTCGTTCGGGCGGATTGCACTTCTAATCGGTCGACCAAAATCGTCCCCCCCGACACGCGACCTAATCCTACAAGCCTTTGGATCAAGCTGCTCTTTCCACAGCCGCTCGGACCAAGGACGCCCAGAAATTCGCCAGGTTTGATCAAAAAACTCACGTCGTTCAGAATCTGGTTTTTCCCTATCGACGCGCTCAGCCGATCGACGGACATCAAAAAGCCGTTGCCAGATGTGTTGCCAATGCTCAACCCTCCCTCGGAAACCACGATCGGCACCGACGCGACGCGCACCACGTCCCCGGGATAGAGACGCGAGTTTTGAATCTGTTGTTTGTTGAGCTGCGTGCCCGATCGCGACGCACAATCGACAATCCACCAGTCGCCCGTCCTTGCGTGACGATAAATAATCGCGTGAATCGGATCAATATCCGAAATCACGATATTGCACCTTGCGCCGTCGCTTCCGATTCGGATTTGATTTTTGTTTCTCCAATCGAGGAAAGTCTCGGACTTGAGCACACCCTCCACATCCGTCGGGGGTGAAACCCTCTTGTAAAGAATTTCGACCCCGAGGGCGCACGCGCCAAGAGAAAGGATTCCGCCGGACGCCAAATCGATCGACTCTCTCTCCTCTCCGTTCCACAGGAGCACACCCTTGAGGCGCTCTGCGATCCAAGCGTTTCCCCTTCGATAAATGCGCACATGCTCACTCGAGACGGAGGGGTGTTTGATCTGCATCCCGCCGATTCCCACATTGCGCCCGATGGTGAAATCATCCCTCGCCGCCTGCCAGACGTCTCCTTCGAATTTTAGCGAGAGGGTTGGAGCCAACCCCTTCGAGGAAATTGCTTCCTCCGGCCAGTCATCGGGCGAAAAGGCGCCACCGCAACTTTGACAGTGCCTATTTTCCTCGCTCAAACCGTGCTGACAAAATGGACAAACCAGTTCCATGATACATACTCCAGAATAGATTCCAGGTGCCTTTATTCTTTGATTTCCGAGCTGCTCTCCTCCATCTCCGCAGAGAGAATGCGCCCTTGGAATGCGCAATCCCCTAAAATTCTCGCCGTGAAAAGCCAGTGGTGAGGCGTGAGTTTCTCAAGTTTTGCAGTTCCTTCGACGAATAATTCCTCCAGAGCCAGATTTTTCGGCGAGACTTTTGCGTAGCCTTTTTTCATCGTCAGACGCCCCGTCACAGCATTTTCGTCATTTTGCACCTGAAGTCTGCCAGGTTGAAGTTCAATGTTCCACGCGCCATTTTGGTCGTCGCTTGTACGCTTGAATTCAAGTTCTCCCGTGTAGATTCCTTCCACATAAGGATCCAAAACCTCTTGGATATTCCCAACGGAAACCTTCCACGAGTCGCCCGACTCGCAATCCATATTGGGTACAATGTGGGAATCAATGAACGTGTTCACCCTCCTCAGCACCAACAACTCTTCTTCCTCGACGACGGCAGACCCATCCTCGTTCGTGAACGTGACGCCCATAGGGAGTCCCGCCTCTTTTTGGTACCACGTGATGATATACGATTTGCCAGAAATGCTCCTCACGCCACCCAGCGCGCGTTCGACATCGGATTCTCCAAACTTATTGAGATACTCCTCAACAGATTGTGGAACTTCAATTCCGCCCAGCCCCAAAAGTGCGCGGAGGGAGATTCCGTCGACCGCTTTCAACGATCGAGTCCAATAATTTTTTTCAGCGACGATTGTTCCCGCAGTCACCAGATCGCCAGAGATTCCAGCATACGCCGTTGCCAGGATATCAATCGCGCAGGAAAATTTGTCGACAGGGAGTGTTTCCAAATTCAATTGAAAATCGACATCCGAAACACAAAGAGAATCCGAGACGTTTTTAAACGTCCTTTTCTCCTCGATCTTAATGTATCCGCTTGGTAGAGTTTTTTTGCTGAGAATTTTCGATTCCGCAATGAGATAGACGGAATATTGGAAATTCAACGTTCGAGCGACGCCCCATTTTGCGTCTTCTCCGCGACCCGTTGCGCAGAATTCTCCCCTCAGGGTGCGCGACCGCACGCGCTCGGCATCCTCGACACTTACGGGAGGTTTAGAAATTTCTTCGACCGCGTCGGCTGTGCTGGCTGTGTCGGAATTGCCAAGTGTTATGCTTGCGGGAGGGGGGGGGATTGTAGGGGCGCACGATCGTCATTACAAAGCATCAAATATGCTAACATGCATCCCAAAAACAGGGTTGCCGCTCCCAAAAACACAATTATACTATTCTTCATTACAACGCTCCTCGGTTATCCATCGTGAAAAAACAAAATTTCCTCAGAAATTAAGCACAACTTCATTCTAGCATAACAAATCACACTTGTCAAGTGTCAAAAATTCCTTTTTAGAAAAAAACCTCAAAAACACACAAGAAACAAGAACGAAATACAACAAATGGCAGATGAAGCAAAGAAAAATGAGATCGATGGGGCTCGAACCCATGACCCTCGCATTAAAAGTGCGATGCTCTACCGACTGAGCTACGATCTCAAAACGTTAGGCGGAATTATAACGAGAAATAGAAAAAAGACAAGGGGGACATCCCTCGTTTTTGATGGGAAATTCCAAATTTATCCAATTCTTTCCGGCAAAGTCTTCCCATTGTCCCACCATTAGAAACGTTATTTCTCGGCGCGCAAAAATAAGGGAGGACGATATAAAGCACAATGAGTCCACCCCCCCCGTCTCTCTGGCAAGGGCAGGGCGGGGTGGGCTTCGGAGGGCGTACGCAGATTATTTTCCGCTTTTATGCCACAACAATTCAATACATCTGGTCCAATTTGCAGGGGGCATACGAGGCGTTGGGGTCGCGTCTGGGGGCAAAATTCCACATCGGATCATCTCCCACAAAAATCGTCATGTAATCGGGATTCTGTTTCGAATCGAAAATCGGTTTTTTGCTGGCTGAAACCGCTTGGGGACCGTGTTTCGCCTCGAAACTCCCCCTCGCGGCAGGCTCCGTGGCGTCATCGAGATAAATCGCGTGGTCCTTGAATCCCTCGTCCAGAAAGGAGGAGTCGGTTCGCGCGAAATAGACCACTTGCGAAACCAACGCGGTGTGCAATCGAAATGGCGAACGCAACATAAATTTTTCTCCTGATGTTTTTTCTATTTTTGGATGAGAAATAGAAACTCCTGATTTTTGGTTTCTAGCTCGCGAAGCCATTGGCTTGTCCACGTCATTCTGGCCATCACGTTTTGGCGATAGTCGATTTTGAGCATTTTGACGAGTTTTCCCGCTTCGTGAATGACGTCGAGTAACTCCTCCGCCGTGGCGCGCCCCCCAGAACTATACGACAGAAGGATCCACTCGACCGGCGTGATTTTCAACAGCCTCTGGATCGCCTCGACCGCGACGAATCGTCCCGATGCATTCTTCCGAAACTCCTCAAATGGGGAGTGGGCAAGCAGGTCGGACGAGTCCATACGTCGCGCAGCCTTGCCAAAAAGCGCAGGTCGGTCGTTCAAAATCACGGTCGTCCAAAAATGGTAGTATGCCGCATAACGCACGCGTGAGGAGGGCATTTTCTCGTTGTTCGACCCATACGGAGGGTCAAAATAGGCAAAATCTGCGCGAATCCCCTCCGCAAGATCGAAGACGTCCGCGCGATACACTTCGTGTCCGCCGCCGTGGGGAAAAAGCTGCGGGACGCGAAGCTCCAGCGTCCTGTACGATCGTGGCGACCATTCGCGCAAATACGACGTGAAATGCCCCAACGTGTTGTCCACCTCGTTGAGCGCCAGGATCAAACTCACGAGCAACACGCAGCGCGTCTCCTCGTCCAACTCCCACCCATCAATGGTGCGTCGAATGGCGTCGAGTTTCTGCGTATTTTTCTTTTGGAACGGTTTTTTGAGTCCATCTTTTTGGAGCGAAAGCGGCGAATTTTCCCGCACCTCGCCACCGTAGTGCTCCGAAAACCACCCATCCTCGGGCGGGAGCGCATTCAACTCCTCGATCATCTGCCGAATTTCATCGATCGGACGCTTCGATTTCAAGTAGCACGTCGCGAAAACTTGCGAGAGGAACGAAATGTCGCTTGCAATCACTCTTTGCCCCTGCTGCGCCAGCGCCTGCGCCACGTGCGTCGCCCCAGAGAACGCGTCCCACACCGACCTCGCGCCCGTTTCTCGAACCAAGTCGAGAATCTGCGGCAGAAGCGGGCGTTTCGATCCCGCATATTTGACACCCTGCGTTTGTAGTCGCCTCGCACCACCATGGCTCCACTGGATATCGTCAAAAACATTCATGACTTCGTGGCACTCTTTTTCCTTGGCTTCCAACGATTGTGGAGCCACCAATATTGATGAGGCTCACGACGAACGAGATTCTCCAACGTGGTGTTGAGGATTTGCGCAGCCTCCTTGGGTGAATTCCCCTCCATAAGCGCTTCGGGCGTGAAAAAATTCGCCGTGACGATGTGAAAATGAAACAGTTTTTCATCTTTTCGAAAAGGCGCCGAAACCGCAACGGACGCATGAAACGACCGCGCAAGAAGCGGAATCACCTTGTGTGTGGAGGCTTCTCTCCCAAAATACGTGACCCAAAAACCTTTTGGTCCCGCGTGCTGATCCATCAAAATGGCGGCAGAATGCCCTCGCTCCATCGCCTCCTCCAACATCGGCGCGGCAGCGTCCTTGGGAATGATGTACTGCCCCGTCGAATTGCGAAAATTCAAAAGATATTGATTCAAGTGCGGATTGTCGAGCGTCCGCGCCACGGTATAAGGCGGGATGCCGATGAGTCCGAGGATATAGCCCGCGAATTCAAAGTTGCCGAGGTGCCCGAGGGCATAAATTAAGGGTCTCCCTTCGTACATCGCCTGAAGTGGGGCGGCTTCGTTCTCAAGCGACACGTATTGCTTCCAATTCGACAGGTGGATTTTTCGCTCGGCAAAAGCGGCTTCCATTAGCATAAAAAAGAGATGCCGCCACATTCCGCGTTCCACCTCGTGGACTTGTTCAGGAGAAAGCGTCGGAAACGCGTGCGCAATATTCTCCCGTACGAGTTTCGCACGAACATGAAGCACGTCGGCGCAAAGCCACGCCATAAACAACGCAAACCCCCGCGCCTGCTCGAGAGAAAGCGCTTGCAAAATCGAAATAATAATCCGAACCAGCAGATAAATTCCATAGTCGAACACGTTTCCCCTTTCGTCACAATGCCGAGTTGCACCCCGTACTATATCGATTATACCGTCTACGCTCTTGCAAGAACCTCTTTCAAAAAACGCCCCGTTGAGGACGCCTCGTTGCGGGCGATTTCTTCTGGAGTCCCCATCGCAACGATTCGACCTCCGCAGTCTGCCGCGCCGGGTCCCAAATCAATAATATAGTCGGCAGACTTCATGAGCTGTAGATTGTGCTCCACGATAATGAGCGAGTGCCCCACGGAAAGGAGCGTGTCGAAGCAGTCGAGCAACTGGACGACATCGGAAAAATGTAGCCCGGTCGTCGGTTCGTCTAAGATAAAAAGACACCGGTCTTTTTTCGAGGAGGACATAAACGAGGCGAGCTTCAGCCGCTGCGCCTCGCCCCCTGAGAGGGTGTTTGCGGGCTGCCCAAGTCGAACATAGTCGAGTCCAACGTCCTTCAATCGTTTGAGTTTGTCCTGAATTCCTCGCGAGCCACGGAAAAACGTGAACGCTTCTTGAACCGTCATTTCGAGCACTTCCGCGATATTTCGATTTCGGTATGTGATATCGAGAATCTGCGTTTTGTATCGTTTTCCATGACACTGGCTGCAGCGCATGTAGACGTCGGCAAGAAATTGCATGTCGATGGCAATATATCCATCCCCGCCACACAAGGGACAGCGTCCTTCGTCGGAATTGAAACTAAAATTCCCCGCGGTATAATTGCGCTTCTTCGCTTCTTTCGTGTCCGCGAAAAGCGCGCGAATTTCGTCAAATGCTTTGATATACGTGACGGGGTTGCTTCGCGGCGATCGCCCAATGGGAGATTGATCAACATGGATCACATCGTCGATTTGCCCCGTGCCAAGAATCTCATCGTACGGAAGGGGCTTGCTTGACGAATCCCGACGCAGACGCCGACACAAAGCGGGGTAGAGTGTCTTTTCGACCAACGTACTTTTCCCCGCGCCGCTCACGCCCGAGATGATGCAGAGGCAGCCAAGTGGGAAATCGACCGTGAGATTTTTGAGATTGTTGCCACGCGCGCCGACGAGTCGAATCTTCCCCGAGTCGGGCTTCCGCCGCTCAATCGACACGTGCCCACGCGTGCCGGAGAGGTATTGTCCCGTGAGACTTTCGGACGAAACCAACATTTCTGCGGGCGTTCCTTGAAAAACGACCTCGCCACCACGCTCCCCAGCACTCGGACCAATCTCAATCGCTTGGTCTGCCGCGAGAATGATCGCCTCATCGTGTTCTACCACCACAACGGTATTATCGCGGTCGCGCAGCGCTTTAATCGCCTCGAGAAGTTGGAGTGAGTTCGCGGGATGCAGCCCGATGGAGGGTTCGTCCAAAACGTAGAGCATATTGACGAGACTCGCGCCAAGCGCCGCCGCAAGCGAGACTCGTCGCGCCTCGCCCGAGCTGAGGGTGCGGAGCGTTCTGTCGAGCGTGAGATAGTCTAGCCCAACCAACTCCAAAAAATTTAGCCTCGAGAGGACGCGTTTCAAAATGGGCAGGCCCACTTGCGTCTCCCAATCAGAAAGCTGTGGGATGAGGTTCTCGAGAAACGCACGCAGTTCCGAGATTTTCATTTCGCACAATTCCGCGATATTTCGCCCCCCAAACGGAACGTCCACCGTCTCGTCGTCGACAAGCTGCGTTTTTCCGATCATGGTCGCGAGCGCAAGCGGATTAAGCCTCTTTCCCCCGCACGCCTCGCAGGGGCGCATACTTCGCCATCGACTCAAAAAGACGCGAATCGGCATCTTATACTTCCGCCTTTCGAGCCACGAAATGAAGCCGTCTAAGCCGCTGAAGTCCGTGCCGGGGATACCCTTTCTGAGCAACTCTTTCGCCGCCGGACTCAAATCGCAATACGGCACATTCGTCGGCAGCCCACTCGATGGACCGTATTGAAGGACTTTCTCCAACTCATAACGATAGGCGGGCGAATTCCACGGCGCGATGGCGCCCTCCGCAATCGTTTTTTTCGGATCCGGAACGACTAAATCCATGTCGAGCGCAATCGTATTTCCGAAGCCTTCGCACACCGGACACGCCCCCAAGGGACTATTGAAGCTAAACAACCTCGGCTCTGGCACCGAGTAGTCAATTTGGCAGCGTTCGCAAGAGAGCTTGGTGCTGTACGTTCTCAGGACACACTCGCGCCCATTAATCTCGTAGGCATCCCAAAGCTCGGTGGAATCGAGAAGCTCCATTTCGGGTTTTGACAAAAGGATCGCAATCGAACATTTACCATTCCCTCTTTGAAACCCAACCTCGAGGGACTCGCGAATTCTGGACTCTGGCACCCCCACCGCCAGACGATCGACGACACCAAAAATCTCATTCTCGGCGTCACGAATATCCTCGAACTCGGGAATTTCACTCGACAAGTCGCAAATTTTATTCCGAAAGACGATTCGAATGAACCCCTCCTCACGCAAAGCGGTCAAAAAATCGCGAGGACTTGTCTCCTTCGGAATATCGAGCTTCCACAAAATGAGGAATTTCGTGCGGATGGGGAGAATCCCAAGAAATCTGGCGACGGTCTCGGACGTGTCGCGATGCACTTCGTGCCCACATGAAATACAGTAGGTCGTACCGATTTTGGCATACAAAAGCCTCAGAAAGTCGTATGCTTCCGTGACAGTTCCGACGGTTGTTCTGCTTGATTTTGTCGGAACGCTCCCCGCCACGGCAATCGCTGGTGGGATACCATCAATCAACTCCGCGTCGGGTTTCTCCAACTGGTCGAGAAACTGGCGCGTGTAGGGGGAAAAGCTCTCGATATATCGTCTCTGCCCTTCCGCATAGAGCGTATCGAGGGCAAGCGAGCTTTTCCCACTCCCACTCACGCCGCAAATAACAACGAGCTTTCGATGGGGGATGTCGAGATTGATTCCTTTGAGGTTGTGGACTTCGACACCTCTCAAAATGATTTTTCCACTGGTTCCCATTTGAAAACTCCGTTGTTTTTAGGGAAGTATGCCGACTCCGACATAGAAACTCGCAAACCATACGTCACCTATATGATATCTTATTTTCGTTAAAGAAAAAGGAGGGGGGGCCCCATCCCTACCCATTGGGGTGCCTTCAATTTTTGTGGGCGTCCATTCAGGGATAAAAGTTTTTCGTTTCCTGCACATCTTGCTAGCCCATCGCCAGCCCATCGACGGTCGCGAGTGCGTCAAAAGTTGCTTGAGGGAGAGTTTGAGAGGGTGGAGACGCTCAAAATCATTAAATTTCGCGTTCAAGAATCTCAGGAACCGAGAACGAAGGGCGCAACCCACCTGATACGAGACCGGGAGCGACCACGGCTTTTCGCCGGCTGCTGCACCGTCGGGAGGCAGGCGCTTACGCTTCTGACCTCCCTTGCCATCACAACGCTCCCACCCAGTACGACCGGGAGCAACCCGTAGTTCCAGGCGGATAGGAGAATTGTTTGGCGCTCAACCCGCCATTTCGACGAAACGCTCGGGGTCGAAATCGGCTTCCTCCTCTTGTTCCTCGGGCGACTTCCACCGTTTGATGAGACGATTTTGGATTCCCAATTGGTCGCAAATGCGCGAGACAATAAAGTTCACGATGTCCCTCATGTCGCGCACCCCATGATAAAAAGCGGGCGAGGCGGGGAGAATCACTCCACCAGCACGAGCGAGGCGCGTCATGTTCTCCAGATGAATGAGCGAAAAAGGCGTTTCGCGCGGGACGAGAATGAGTTTTCGCCCCTCCTTCAAGTGCACGTCGGCAGCCCGTTGGATGAGGTTGGAGCAAAGCCCCGCCGCAATCCCACCGAGCGTCCCGGTCGTGCAGGGACAAACCACCATGCCGTCCGTTTGATACGAGCCACTCGCGATTGGTGCCGAGAAGTCGTCGTGCGGATGAAAGTGGATTTGTCCGGAGGGGAATATTTTCGACACGCAATTCTGAGACAATCCAAAGGCACACGGATCGAAATTTTCCGCAGAAAGATAAATCCCCATCTCCTCCGCCAAAATTCGATACGCCACCGGACTAATCACGAGATGCACGTCGCACTCGCTCGCCGTCAGAACTTCCAAGAGCCGCACGGCATACGCCACCCCGCTCGCACCCGTGATCGCAAGCACGATTTTCTTATCACACATATCTACCTCCTGTATTTTGGGGGACACCCGCCCTCGGTTTTAAAAATATAATAAAGCAAAAATCAATCTTCGCCAGGCACGACCTCCAAAGTCCAGCCCACGGTTTGATCTTTCGGAGTTTGGGGCGAAATTTTCCCGTCGCAAAGAGCGATGAAAAAGTTTGACTTGTCCCAAAAAACGTTCGATGGCGCGGAACCGACCCAATCGTGAATTTTTACACAAGTCGTGCCGCCGCGACGGAATTCAAGCCGATCGGGAAGAGTGCCTTCTTTGCCACTTTCCCACGAACGATGAGACACCTCGCGATGATTTCCTTCCGCAATTTGGCGCTCCTTCGTGAAATAGTGGTGAGAGTCCAGCGTCTGGCTCCCCATCATCCACGACAAAAACGCGGAACCGTCTTGCGAAAGATCCGGGGTGCGCACCCGCATTCCCATCTGAATTCTACTCGACTCGTCAAGCGTGTACTCCAAAACGAAATGGACGGGATTATGAAGCAGCCCGAAGCGGTCGCGATCCCGAAGTCGTCCCTCAAAATGGAGACGCAATTTTCCCTCGGGCGTCTGGACGAATCGCGAGTACGCCTCCACATCATTCTCGGACGCGTAGCGGCGCCCCTTCTCGCCAAACCCATAATCGGTGTACAAAGTCCCGTTCACGAAGAGAGGCGTGAACTCCGCTGCTTCTCCCTTTTCGCGTCGATTTTTCGATTCGAGGCGCACGATTGCTCCGTTGCGCGCGAGAGTCAAGCGGTAGAAATCGTTCTCGAAGCGCCAGCCGCCAGCAACGGGAGTGAGTTGGGGCGAGTTGGTCTTCTCCTCAGGTGGTGCGTCGGAGCCGATCGAAAACGAGGCGCAGGGAGCGATTTCGCCCTGAAGCGCAGGAGTGAACGCTGGTGTTGCGAGCGAAACGACAGCAACCAAACCTCGCTTTTTCGCACACCGATTTTTCCACTGAAGTCGCGCAGGGAGCGCACCTGCCCTAGCGGAGAACGAAAAAGAGACCGACGTGTCGAAACTCTCCGCGCAAAGGGTACCCTCTGGATAAATCGGCTGCATGAGCGAATCGTACAGCGTCTGCGTGTCGAGCGGTCTCCAATAAATCGAGTGTCGCGAGGCAAGATCAATGTCGTCCTTGCGGAAGAAAATATTGTCTCGCAACACGCCCTCCGCCGTCGCAACGCTCCACACGTCGGCGCGCGGGCAAGGGAAAAGGAGTTGGAGGTTGCTTGGGACTTCCCCCCGCCATTGTGCGCGGATATTTAGTCGATCGGGCGTGGGTGTGTATTCGAGCACCAACGTTGCGGAGCCAAACGCGCGCGTAAAGACGAAACGCTCCCCCTCCTCGTTCAATTCGGCAGGTGCGCCAAGTGCAGCAACCTCCGGTGGGAGCGTAAGTTGAGCGTCCGACACGATTTTCTTCCCTTTCGCGTCGCGCAGAGTAAGGAGCAAGCCCGATTGTCGATCAATCTCCGCCGTCCACGTTTCTCCATGAATTCCCACGATTTGTTTGAGGCGCTCCGTTGGCGCAAATTCCCTCTCAGGAGTCTCTCCCAACTCGCTCGGCAACTCACTCGACAACTCACCCGGCTCGAGGCTTGGCAGGGTGAAATTCTCCAGAGAGGCGCCTTGTTCCCTCAACGCAAGAACCGTATAGCCAAACCCCTCCAGAGACAGGACGCGCTGCCCCTCGAGAAGTGGGACTTCCTCCATTTGGAACATATCGACGACCGTCGGCGCGTCGGCACACTCAAGACGCACCTCGATCGGCTCCGGGTTGAAATTGATGAGTGCAATTGCACGATTTTTATCCCTCGAACGCAACACTCCAAAGACGCCCGGGGGCGTTTGAATCGCCTCAAAATCGCACTCGCCCCCCTGCAGCTCGGGGAGCGCGCGTCGGACGGCGAAAAGTCGTTTGTACTCCTCCAAATTTCCCACCTCCTGCTCTTGATACACGAGCGGCATCCCATGAATGAACGTCGTGAGCGCCATAAGTGCGCGCGCAGGTCGTGTGCCGTACCACGCTTGAGAACGAAGGCTGTCGTGGCTCTCGATGTGCCGAAGTTTCAAGAGACCTTTGATTTCTCCGTATTGCGATTCGTGGAGCCAGCGTCGTACGTTCGAGACGAATTGTTCGGGAGGAAGCCTCCTTAAATCATGATAAACGCTGTAGCACCCCGCGAAATCGTACGTCGCGTCGCTCACGGCACCATAAGTCGCGTTCCCCACCTCCGCAAGAAGCCCACCTTTCTCGGGTTTGATCTCCTTCACGCCTTCGCGAAGAGAGCGAAGCATATTCAAACCGCCTTGCAACTTGGCGAAACTCGCGCGTCCGTATGGGATATTTGGGTTCCAATTCTCCGTTTTCGATCCGCCGACGGCATCGACACGATAGCCATCCACGTCGTATTGCGTCATATAAAAGATAGCGACGTTTTTCATATACTCGCGCCACGCCGGCCAATTAAAATCGAAGCACCAATAGTTGAATGTGGATCCGTCCTCCTTGTAGGCGAGCCATTCGGGATGCTGCTTTGCGCGGTCGTATGTGTCGCTTCCTCCGTGCGGCACGCAATCTTGCATGACGTACAAACCCAATTCGTGTAGCTGCTTCACGAGAGCACGATAATCGTCCCCGGAGCCTAGTCCCTCTTGGAATTTATAATAATCGCGCGGCCAATAAATGCTTTTGTCCTCGATTGGCATAATCCACACTGCCGTTGCGCCAGTGTGAGCGATGCGCTTCGCCCACGTTTTCGCGGGGATAAATCCACCCAAATCCTTGCAATTGCTCCCAATCGTGCCGCCGGGATGAAACGAATAAACGATCGATTTTTCAAATTCCTTCGGACGATCCGCTGGAACCACGGCTCCAATCCGCACGTACCAATCATGAATACGCTTCAATGCCGTCTCGCTGTCGTTTTTTTGCACCCAAACGTAGGACGTTCCGAGTTCTTGCATCGCGCCGGGGGGCATTCGTGAGGCGATTTGAAAGGCAAGCGTGCTTTGCGCGCCGAGTGCGTGAGAGCGAAGTTCCGATCCGCCGTTGTCGGAGATCGGCGAGAGATAGTCCGTGAGAAAAACAATGCTCAAATCTTTCGACTGCTCGAAAATCAAAGGAGCTTGCCCGCTATTTTTCCGTGCCGATTCGGAAGATGCGAGAGACATTTTGTGCGGCGGGTAGTGTCCCGGGCAGAAGCAAAACGCCCCCTCGGTCGTCTTCCAAATGGGGTGGCGTTGCCAAAAGCCCTTGAGTTTCGTCTCTTCCGTCCCCTGCCACTCGATTTTCACACTTTGCGAAAACATCGACCACTCAGAATCCACGGCATATTTCAAATGCACGAACCAATCCCCCACGCGATACGTGACGACGACGGTGGAATCGTCCGTTTTCTCGATCTTCTCGAATTTCGTCGAGACGCCTCCGTGTCCCACGATGTAGGTAGGCGCATCCCATGTCGATTTTTGCTCGTGGATATCAAACGGCATATACTTTCCACTAGACGTCAAAATCTCGTTGTGCGCGAGAATTTCGAGGATCAACCCCGTTTGCGTGTCGAAGCGAAGCTGCATTTTTTCCGGCGTCCCAATGGAGAGCGCCTCGGCGGGTGTGTTGGCGGGTGTGTCGGCGGGGGATTCCGCAGCATGACACAAGAGAAATAAAAGAGCGATGATAAATATTTTTCTGCGCATAAAAACCTCTATAAGAATAGTTCCACGTTGAATTTCTCGGAAACTCAAGTGGAAACAAAAACGATGCCGCAAGCCAAAAGCCGGCGGCATGGGTAAAAGTGAAACATTATTAGGGATTATTCCGCAGGAGCTTCGGCGGGCACTTCAGCGGGCACTTCCTCAGGAGTTTCTGCGGGCGCTTCGGAAGGAACTTCTGCGGGGACCTCAACAGCAGGTGCCTCAGCCGGAGTGTCCACGGTCTGCGTTTCGGGACGCACGCTTTCGACCAACTCGTCGTCCGATTTGACGCCAATCTCAATCGCCGAGATCGTGTAGGGCTTGTCGACACTGGTGGTGTTTTTCAAACCAGGGAACGCCCAATCGAAATTCGCGATATACAAAACGCCATCGTACGCCACGCACTCTGCCGGCTGGTCGAGCAACCCCTCGTCTCCATTCGTGTCGTCGTTCACCCAAAGCCAGTTGGCGACGTGGTTTTTGTTTAGCGTTCGAATCGCATTCGCTTGGGAGTCGTTGATATAAATTTTGTCGGTGGCAGAATCGTAGAAAATACCGTCGCAGCAGTGGAGCGTCTCGTCGTCGAGGACTTTCTGCACCTTCGCGTCGTCAGCAGCAAACAAAATACCGTCGCAAATCGCGCCGCTGCCCGCCTCGGCAGGCTCCACGCGATACATCACGCCGTCGCCAAAATTACCCGTATAAAGCGCGCCCCACGCCCACGCGATACCATCGAAACCGGAGTTGTCTCCGCGCCCGATTTTCTTCGTGATACCAACAACCCACACGTGCGAATCGACTGGTTTTTTGTCTTTGATCGTTGGATCGACCTTGATCGTCTCCGTTGCGCCGACAAGCTCATCCTGCGTGAAACGCCAAATACACCCACACCCAAAACAATCCTCTGGCGCGGCAAGATTCGTGTCGCTCACGTAGACATAGCCATCGTGGAACAAGATCGCGTTCGCAAGACGCAGCCCCTCAACAACGGTCTCCACTTTGCCAGTAGGCTTCCCATCTTTCATCTCGACGCGCAAAATGCGAGACGCCCAAGTTGCGTTCGGCGGCGTGAAAAATTGATTGTCGCAAACATACAAATTCCCATCAGGACCGAAATCAAGTCCCATCGGACCAATTTCGCCGGACTTCTCATGGACGGGATACTCCAAAAGCACTTCGAAATTCTTCTCCTTGTCGAACACGCACAGGAGAGCGGGGGTCGTTTTTTTGCCATCCTCCCCTCGAGGAGCGAAGTTGGGGACGTTGAGATAAATCTTGCCAGTCGTTTCCTCTATCGTCATTCCGTCCGGCACGGGGCACGAGTCGGGCAGCGTGATATGCAGCCGAGGTTTGAATTGCGGATCCGGCGTGATGTCTACTTTGTGCACCTCGACGGCAGACACCGCCTCCTCTTCTTTTTCAACCGTCGGCGGGACGCAACTTGCGATCAACACAAACGAAGCGGCCAAACACGCAGAAAAAATTTGTTTCATCGTAAATTCTCCTTCTTATTAAACGTAAAAACCAAAAATATAACAATCATTCAAAGTCAATCCATATGGAATGTTATTCCACCGACGCTCCGTCCAAATCGAGCGAAGACGCGGGGACACCCAGCGCTGCCGACACGACATAGAGCGTGCAAAACTCGTCTGGAGAGAGTTGTTTGTCCGCCAAAACGCATTGAACACACGCATTGAGGAACCTTTTTTTCATCTGAGGCGACGTGCGGTCGAGCATGAGAAGCGAAGCGTTGAAATCAGGGAGCAAACACTCATCACGTGAGAGAATCTGCTCTGGCACGAAGGGTAGCACCTTGCGCGCTTTGGAATAAGCCTCCAACACCACCAACTCTTCGTTCGACGCAGCATAGGCGAGCCTTGCCAAAACGACACTCGCGCTCTCTCGCAACTTCGCTCCCCAGGCGTAGTACGCGACCTGGGCGGGTTTTTGAAGTCGAAAATGGATATCGAGCGTCCGAATAACGAGCATTTGGACGAGATACTCGTGCCACGCAATCTCCCCGTCCGCCTCCATAAGACGCTTCGCACACGCGCGAAAAACTTTGTATTGCTCAAGCGAGAGCATCTTCAACACGGGAATTGTCGCATCCGCCAACGCAAGACGCTGCGCGAGAGGCTGCGCAGCAATCTCCGACGCGATTTGCTCAAAATCCCGATAGACGGGCGGAGGCAATTCTCGAAACAGAATCCCCTTCTGCCGCTGCGCCATGTCTTCTCGTTTGTCGTCCAGCAGGATAGCATAAATCATAAGCTGCGCCCCGTATGGACTTTGTGCCGACTCTCGAGTCTCAAGAGACGACGACGCGAACAACGACGCAAGAAACGCCATGCGCGACGCGGAAATTGGAGCGCTGTTGTCCTGATTTGCGTCATTGTCTCGGCTCGCGTCATTCTCACGATCAGACGAGAAATCGGAATTGGATAGCCGAGTGGGTTGGGGTTGCTCTTGGCGTACCTCTCTTTGAACTTCGTACTCGACCGAGTCCAGAGAAAGCGAGGGAAACGTGCCGTCGAAATGGGGTTCGAGCCTCGAAATTCTCTCTCGAAGCGGCGGGTGCGTGGCGAAAAGGATATCCCAAAACGAAGGTTTGTTCGCAAAAAACAAGTGGCTCGCCTCTGCCGCTGCTGGGGCGTGGAACGTTCGCGAATCAGGCTCCATTCCGCCGATCTTTTTGAGCGCCGACGCCAAACCGGGAGCGAATCGCGTGAATTGGACTGCCGAAGCGTCCGCCAAAAATTCGCGCTGACGCGAAACCGCCGCCTTGATGATCTCCCCGCACAAATAGCCGACGTACCCAATGACCATGAGCACCAAGCCGAGGAGAAGCATGACGAGGATGATTGCCAATCCACTCCCCTTGTTGTCGTCATCATCGTCGCCAACGGAGATCGTGCTCGATGCCGCGTGGGGAGAAAACTCGAAAATAATCCGAATGAGGAGCAGCCCGGTGAAGTAGATAGCTAAAATCCCATGGAGAAGCCCAATAAGTCGGAAGTTGATGCGCATGTCGCCGTTGAGAATGTGGCTAAATTCGTGCGCAATCACACCCTGCAATTCGTCGCGTTTGAGCAAATCAAGCGCCCCACGCGTCACGCCAATCACGGCATCCTCCGGCGAAAGCCCTGCCGCAAAAGCGTTGATGCCGCCCTCCCCATCCATCACAAAGACGGGCGGAGCCGGGACGCCACTTGCTAGCGACATCTCTTGAACGATATTGATCAGCCTGCGTTCCTTAAAATCCGTCGTCGAAGGCTCGACGCGCCTCCCGCCCAGCTGGAGCGCAAGCGTTTCCCCCCCTCCAGAGAGTTGAATTGTTTTAAAAAACGTTCCCAACAGAATGATCGCCAGCGTGATGAGAGACGTGAAGCCAAGGATCGAGAGAAACTCAGGATCCAGCCACATTTCGCCTATGGGAGCCTCGGCAAAAGACGGCTCCGCAACGCACACAAGCCAGAGAATGACGACATCCACCGCAGCAACGACCGCAATGGTTGCCAAAATGAACGCGCCAATCATCCACCGCGTTCGTTTGCGCGCATTTTCCTGTTGTTGGAAAAAATCAATCATATATCAATCTCACACAAAGGATTTTTGGGAAACACCCGTATTTGCTCCAACGTTGACCTCAGAGTGGAAATTCCAACGCAAAGTGCCGTGAAAAATCGCTTGTCGGACACTTTCGTGCGTTGGACAAAAAGCCTTGACAAATACACCAAAAGCTCTCGCAAGCGATATTTCGAGCCGGAGTTCAAACCCAAATCAAAAACTGACCTGCGGCGCCTCGCGCTCCTCGGGAGCGTCCACTTGGAAGAGCGCCGCATCGCGGAAATTGAAAAAGCCCGCAAAGATATTCGCGGGGAATTGCTCTCGACGCGTATTGTACGTCATCACGGAGTCGTTGTATCCCTGACGCGCAAACGCAATTTTGTTCTCCGTCGAGGTAAGTTCCTCCTGAAGAAGCATCATATTCTGATTCGCCTTGAGGTCGGGATACGCTTCCATCACGGCGTTGAAACGCGACAGCGCCCCCGTGAGCATACCCTCCGCGCGCCCCAAAGACCCCATCGCCTCCGCATCGTCCAGACGTGCCGCCGCAGATTGGCTCGCCGCCAGCGCTTCGTTTCTGGCAGCCGTGACGGCTTGGAGCGTCTGCGCCTCGTGACGCATGTATCCTTTTGCCGTTTCGACGAGATTCGGAATCAAATCGTAACGACGCTTGAGTTGAACGTCCACCTGCGCAAACGCATTCTTAAAACGGTTCCGCAGCGACACCAACGAGTTATACACACCAATAGCGTAGAGCACCACAATGAGCAGCAGCCCCACAAGAACAGCAATGACTATGATCGTTGTCATAAAAAACTCCTTATCTTCTTTGAAAAAGCGAAGCACTTCGCGCCCTCTGCCAATCGAAACGCCTCTCGCCTCAGACACACCAACGCTCTCCGGCACCAGTGTATTATAATGCTTCTCGTTGAAATTCCCGGCTCCGTCCGCTGCCGGATCTACGCACCTCGGTTCGCGAAACGTTGCGTAAAACCGGAATTTTAAACGGAAGCGAGTATCTATCGGCACGCAGTTGCAACGGCAGGCAGTCGTGGAAATTCTACACGGAGTCACAAAGCAACCTCGTGCAAAACGACCTCTACATAATCTATTTGTACCCGGCTGCGCGAAATTTTCAAGGGATGGGCAGGGGATTTTTCCAAAAAAAGAACATTTCAAGGCAAAAAAGAACAAAAATACAGTAGAAACCTTTTATTGATATGTTTTTATAATGACGAAAAGAAAGTGTGAGCAAAATCATCGTGTTGTACGTATACAGAGGTATGGTGTACTTCGAGAAAAAATCCTTGGAAAATTTTTGTGAAAGAAGAAAAAATTTAAAGAAAAGCGAAAAGAATCCCGAAAGAGCGTGAAATTCCGTCGGAATTGGTGAAGTTTCGTTTGAATGCGGATTTTTCGGGATATGACGATTGTTTTGGCTTTGTTGCAAATTCTAACTGAGGAAGATTTGGCTCTCGCCACTTTCGGAAAACCACATCTTGCAAAGCGCCTTTTGTACCACATATTGTGCGGGAAGAAAGTTCCTTGCCTATATGCGTGCATGGGCTTGCAAAAAAATAAAAAGCCTCTATACTTAACCCTGATTTGCACTTCTGGGCGGCAAGTTTTGCCGTTAGAAAGGATTGGGTGGGATTATAGCGATAAAATTTTGATGAACTGAACACACTGCAATGTCGCCAGAATTTATACTGGGGATTCTGACAGCATGGGGACCTTCGAATGAGAAAAAATTCACGTGAAAATGCAAGGATGCAGATTTGTGGAGTATTTTTTTCGATTTCGACGTCAGGGGGACTTCAAAATGCACGCCAAAAACGTGTCGCTTGATCTTGCATGAACTTTTTTCAGGAGGAAAATAAATGCAATTTGGGAAGAAACCGCGCATCGGATTGAACGCTGATTTTTCTAACGCCAAAAATGGCAAAGAAGCTTTTAGCTACGTCTGGGCGGGTTATTATGAGTCTATCTCGCGAGCTGGCGGGATTCCCTTTATCCTTCCGCCTTCTCTTTCAGAAGAAGATCTTCGCACTGCGCTCGATACGTTGGATGGTATCGTTTTGTCTGGCGGCGGTGACTTAGACTCTCGTCGCGACGGCTACGAGCTTCATTCGACCGTTCGTCCCATGCCGGCACGCAGAGAGGATTTCGACCGTATGCTCGTTCGAATCGTTGCGGAGCAAAAAATCCCGGTTCTCGCCATTGGTTCCGGAATGCAGCTTCTGAACGTCACGATGGGGGGGACTCTTTTCTTCCATATTCCGGTGGACTTGCCGAAAGCCTTGCCTCACTTTGATCTTCACTCACCTTTGCATCGTCACACTCTCGAGGTGACCCCTGGAACGCTCATGGAAAAAGTCTATGGCGATTCGGAAATTCGTGTCTGTAGTCGCCATCATATGGCTTTGAACGAAGTCGCTCCTGGATTCTGCGTCTCTGCCACGTCGCCGGACGGCGTAATTGAGGCGATCGAGAGCTTCATGGATGATTGGTTTGCCATCGGGGTTCAATTCCACCCCGAAAGTGCAGCGGCAACCGCTCTCGACCTGCGCATCTTCGAAGAGTTTGTCGAAGCGTTGGGGGGTGTGCCGTACGAGTTTTCTCTGGTCGCGTAGCGGCAATCGCCTTTTGTCAAGGTTGACGCTGCTCCTTGAGTGGGGCGAAAATCGCGCCAGGGACGGAACGTCCGATGCGTATCCCGCGTCGGACGGCGATTTTTTCTTGCCGACGCCTTCTAGACTCATTGTCCTTTAATTTCCCGTTTTGCACGACGTTTTGCGAGCCGTGGTACGTAGCTCCGACCGCAGACGGAATGGGATATTTCAACGCGAACTATTATAAAACCCCGTCTCATCTCGTTTGAATGTGAGGGTGTTCCAACAATGGCTGGGAAATGGAGATCAATTATATGACGCGAGACGCGATTGCTGAGAAGTTTCTGGACGCGATTCCTTATGCGCTTTATCCCGTGCAGGAGGAGGCGTTGCTTGCGTGGTTTTCGTGCGAGCAGGGAGTGTTGGTTTGCGCGCCGACAGGGACAGGCAAAACGCTCATTGCAGAGGCTGCCGTTTTCGAGGCGCTCCACTCAAAGAAGAGGATGTATTACACCACGCCCCTGATTGCGCTCACGGATCAGAAGTTTCGCGACTTGCAGAAAAAGGTCGAGGAGTGGGGATTCTCGCCGGACGACGTTGGCTTGGTCACGGGGAATCACAAGGTCAATCCGAACGCGCCCATTTTGGTTGTCGTCGCGGAGATTCTCTTCAATCGATTGTTGCATCCCGAGCAATTCGATTTTGCCGACGTGCACTCCGTGGTGATGGACGAGTTCCACAATTTCAACGATCCAGAGCGTGGCATCGTGTGGGAGTTCTCTTTAGCACTGTTGCCGACGCACGTGCGGCTCATGCTTTTGTCCGCCACGGTGGGGAATGCGATGCAGTTTTCGAACTGGCTGGAGCACGAGCACGGGCGGAAGTTGGAGCTGGTACAAAGTGACGAGCGAAAGGTGCCCCTGGTCTTTCAATGGGTGGGAGACATGACGCTCGTGGAGCAAATTCAGTGGATGGCGCTGGGCAAAGAGGAGGAGCGTTGCACGCCCGCGTTGGTCTTTTGCTTCAATCGTGAGGAGTGCTGGAGCGTCGCGGAGGAGATCAAGGGAAAGGAATTGATCATGCCCGCTGCCAAATCGGCTTTGGTCGGGGAGTTGGCGCGATTCGATTGGTCGCAAGGGGCGGGACCAAAACTCAAGGCACTCCTGCAGCGCGGCGTCGGGGTGCATCATGCAGGCATTTTGCCAAGGTATCGGAGGATCGTGGAGTATTTGTTCCAACAGAAGCTGCTCGCGATTTGCACTTGTACCGAGACACTCTCGGCAGGGATCAATCTCCCCGCGCGTTCGGTCGTTTTGCCCAGTTTGATGAAGGGACCTGCTGGTCGACAAACGATGATCGACCCCGGGAGTGCGCACCAAATCTTCGGGCGCGCGGGCAGACCTCAATTTGACACGAGGGGGCACGTCTTTGTCTTGGCGCACGAGGACGACGTTCGAATCGCGCGCTGGCAGGAGAAATTTGATAAGCTCCCTGCCGACTCGAAGGACCCGAAGGTGCTGGCGGAGAAAAAGTCGCTCAAGAAGAAGCAGCCGAAGCGGAATCCGAATCTTCAATATTGGAACGAGGCGCAGTTCAACAAGTTGCGGCACGCGGCAGCGAGCAATTTGGAGAGTCGGGGCGTCACGCCTTGGCGCTTGTTGGCTTATATGCTCAACGCCTCGCCCGACGTGGAACTCTTGCGCACGTTGGTCAAGAAAAGGCTCCTTTTTGGAAAGCGTTTGGACCACGCGCAGGACGACCTGGAGCGTATGATCGCCACGCTATGGAGCGGGGGATTCGTGAATTTAGAGCCGTTGCCACCGGCGGATTGGTACCCGCGTTTGCGTCGCCCGGATGTGCCGATGGTCGTGCCGAGTTTGGCTGCGCCGAGTTTGAACGCACCGAGCTTGCCCGACGCAAAAAGTGACATTTCGACGACGGATGTGGATAACGCGGCATCCAATCTGGTGGAAAAGAGTGATGCTGCGTTCGTGGAAAATGATGTGGAAGAGCATGTGGAAAACGTGTCGAAAGCCTCGGCGTTCGGTGCGGGAATTTTCGACGACGCGGAAGAGTTATCGACGTTGAGTATCCCCGAGTCGCAGTGGGGTGTTTCTCCACAATCTGATGATGTGGAAAAGCCGCTGCTTATTCAGGATGAGGCGTCTGCCGACCTTCCGAACGCCCCCGTTGAGGAGACGCCGCAAGGAGCAAACGCCCAAGAGACGGCAACGCCTGTGGATAATCTGGTGGAAAAGACGCAGATAATCACACCTCGCAATGAGAGTCTGACGCTGAATTCCCGCAACCAAAAAGACGAGGTCCCACCTCAAAAAAGAGAGCCGAAGAAAGCGTATACTTTCGTGAACGGAATCGCGGTGTTGAATTCTGAACTCAACGAAGCGCCAGAGGAAAAACCACGATACGTCCCACTCAAAGCGTACCCCACCGAGGATCTGACGCGCGCGGCGCAAATGCGAAGCATCCACCCCATCTATGGGACTTTCCTCCTGCAGTACCTTCCTTTTGCGGATCGCGAGGAGAGGATTCAGGTTTTCGAGAGTCTCTTGGAGCTGCCCTACTCTCTAGGCGCGCCGGTGCGAGTGCCTAATCAGGACGACTTGCCGAGAGGTCGGCTAGCAAAAGGGTTCCTCGACCAACGGCTGCTCGAGTTGGGGCTGGCGTTGCCGGAAGAGCTGATCGCGCAGACACCCGAAGAGAGGAGAAAAAGGCGAGATGCGCTGTTGGAGCCGATTTATACGATTCCGTTTGCGGAGAAGATGTTCCGACTGTTCCAATTCGAGTACCCGCTCGTTTCGGACGCTCGCATTTTCCCTGTGTGGGCTGCCGGGGAACTGCTCAAGTTCAATGGGAATTTCAACAGCTACATCACCTCGAAGGGGTTGCAAAAGCAGGAGGGGATGATTTTTCGGCACACGCTGCGCCTCATTTTGCTCTTGGGCGAGTTTCTGGAGCTAGACCTTCCGTGCGGCAACTCCGAAGAGTGGAGAAACGACCTGCAAAGCATGATCGACCTGCTCACGCTAACGTGCGAGCGTGCGGACCCCTCTGGCACCCGAGAAATGCTCGACGTCGACCACGCGGCTACTCTTTGAGCGAGGGGAACGTCCAACTTCCCCTTCTCAAAAATGTCGAATTCAAACGGGTGCCCATGTTGCGCTTTTTCCCAGAGAAAAAACGTTACCTTTCGCCATCGAGCGCATGAAACACGGGTTCTAAAGATTGTTGTCCGAGAAGGTCGAAGTTTTAGTCCGCGTTCCATACAATTCCGTTTGAGTGTGCAAAAACAAGTGTGAAACACACCACAAAACAACCTCAAAAACAATTAAATTGACGAATATCAATTTTACTGTGGAATTTCAGCGCTAAAACCCACTTTTGCGAAAAACATCCAATCGCAAAAAACACCCCAAAAACGCATTTTTCACCAAAAAGAATCAAAAAACACAAAAGTGCGAAACTCGTTAGACTCCCATTTCTACGCAACATCGTATTTTTTACGAATAGCGGACTAAAACATTTTGAAAAAATCCATAATCATACAGCCTCGTAAAAATCGACATATCGTAAAACACTCTGAAAAAGTACCGTATATCTTTGATTTTTGAGATATTGCACAAAAACCAATCAATCCCTCTTCTTTGAAGGGATACGTCCGTAGGGCGGGGGGTAGTTTTGAAGTGGGAAATGCGTTCCCCCCGGTGCAACACCCCGTCAGCCTCCAACTGCCACCCCTCTGAAAGAGAGGAATTGCTCCTGAACTCCGCTTCGCTTCGTTCTCGGCTTCGGGGGGTAGTGCTGCGTCAAAAAGATAAACAGCATTCGCGAACGGAGTGAGCATCTTATACTCTTTCTCCTTTAAAACCCGTTTTACGCGACGCTTTGCGAGCCGTGGTGCGTAGCTCCGACGGCGGACGGAAACGGATATTTCAACGAGAAGTATTATAAAATCGCCCTCCCGCTAGGGAACAAAGATGAGGCGGAAGCCAACGTGGTCGCACGAGTACGTTGGATCATCGCAGCGTCGAAGCGCGGACCGGCAGAACTCGGCGGAGTTGCCCCAGCTGCCGCCACGAAATACGCGCTGCGAGCCGCTCTCGGGGCCATTCGGGTCGCTCGTTGGCGACGTCGCATAATAACCACTGCCATACCAATCCGAACACCACTCCCACACGTTGCCGTGCATGTCGTACAACCCCCAAGCGTTCGGCGAGTAGCTCCCCACGGGGGTCGTCCTCTTTATATTGATAATGATTTTCGTACTGTCCAGCGAGTTCGCGTCATCTGGAGAATTTCCATCGCAATTCGCCTTGCCGCCGAACAATGTGTTGCCGAACGAAAAAGCCGTCGTCGTCCCTGCTCGACATGCGTACTCCCATTGCGCCTCAGTCGGGAGTTGGATTTTTAACCCGGACAGTTCTGATATTTTCTCGCAAAACCTCGTGCAATCGAGCCAATTCACGCTCTCCACTGGCAGATTTGAACGCTTAAAATGACTCGGATTACTCCCCATCACTCTCTCCCACATCGCTTGTGTGACTTCCGTTTCCAGCATCCAGAAGCCCTTTGTGAGCGTCACAAGGTGTTGTGGGTTCTCGGATGGCTGCCCCCCTCCTGGAGGACTACCCATCATAAAACTCCCAGCTGGGCACCAACGAAATGCGTACTCCACGCCCCATATCGTCCGCACCATCCGCTCGCCTGCCGAGCGACCATCCGAAACGGGAGGCGACGCCACTTCTTGTGGTCTCACATCTTTCGGCGTCTCGTTCGTCACGTCAACCAAACCAAACTCCGCCAATTTCCTCATTCGCCCGTCGGAAACGTATTTTTTGTCTTCCTCAGATAGATTTTCGAGCGGTATTCGATACCGCCGTTCTCCTTTGAGCAGAAAGACGAATTCCTCACTCGGATCGTTCGTCGAATCCCACGCTGCCTCGATAATCGCCACGCCTGTTTTTGACCTCCACGTCCGAAGCGTCTCTTCGGCAAAAATCAACGTTGGGAGCGTGAGCAAAAACAACAATATTAACGCTTTTTTCATATACACGTCCTCCTTTATACTTGTTGTGCTCTAAAATTTCCGTTTTTCGCAACGTTTTGCGAGCCGAGGTGCGTCGCTCCAACGCAGGCAAAACCGGAAATTTCAACGCAATGTACCACAAAACGACCCACCACTGGGATCATTATACCTTAAATTGGGGCGGGATGCAAGTGGACAAGGGGAATTTTTAATAAAAAATTTCAACCTGCGCCAACTTTTGAATCTTTCATAGTCTTTGGGAAAATATGGTGTTATACGGAATGCCACTCCACAAAATGTAGATGGATTGAATTTCAAACCAAACCTATTCGGCGACGCAAATACCACTCCAACGAGAGGACACAAATCAAAAGAAGCATCCAATACCACCGATCCCACACGGAGATGATCATTTCGCGCTCGATTTTCAAATCGTTTTGTTTTTCGGCGAGTTTTTCCCACAGCCCACCAAGAGCTGCGCCAGATACGACTTCGCCCCCAGAAATCTCGGCAAGCGCCGCCATCATTTGAGGATCCGCTTTCACGCTGTCCATCTCCAAATCGTAGTGGAAAACGGAGAAACGACATTGCGCGTCGCCGATTTTCTCACCCGCGTGCGAGACAGATGCGTGGATCGAATAATCCCCCGGCGGCAAGGCTCGCGAGATCGTGCCACGGAGCGCCTCCGACTCGGGCTGGAGAGCAATCTGCTCGCGCGTTCCGTCGGGGAGCTCCAAAAAAGCGTCCCAATCCTCCCAATTGGGGTTGGTCGAGAGCGCGATACGTTCGACGAGATTTTCCCCGGTCGATAATTTCGCCGTGATTTGAAAGGAGATTGGCTGCTGTTGCGAAAAACGACGCTGGGGCATCAAAATATCGACCATGCCCTCCATGGAATTCTCTTTTTGCGCGAGCCAAAAAACGAGTTGCGTCCAAAATCGGGCGTGTGCGGATTCGTGCCCCGCCAAGACCCAACGCCACGTCGAATCAATGGGGAGCGTCATTACGCGCCCACGTCCGTAGATCGTCTCGAGAAGGAGGGGAATTTCCCCCTCGTCCGTTGCGCAATGAGCGAGCGTCGTCGCCCCGGGCTTGATCCCCACAAATCGATTCGCGCCGTCTAAAAGCGGGAGCGTGTCCCACAAAGACGCCGAAGTTTGCGAGTTCGCGTCGAGCGCCAACGCAAAGTGCCGCCTCCCCGCTGGTGTGGGAGTCATTTTGAGAGGACGATCCCACTGCGCACTTGGCGAAACGGGATCTTCTGGTCGTCGACGCTCCAATCGATCCATCTCAATGGGGAAAACTTCCGCCATAGGAGAGCCAAAAAAGCCGCCAGATCCGTAGTTTTGCACGCCGCCAAGCGTCAGAAGCCCGGTACCGTTGGCTATCTTTTCACGAAGAAGCGTCCAGTCCGCCACGCTGAACGACGAGGCGTCCACGTCTCCCAAAATCACCAATGCGTACGGCTTGCGCAACAACTCCCTCATTGATGGACGCCCCTCGGCATCCCACGCGGAAATATGAAAAACGTCCAGTTGAATCTCTCTTGCGGAGAGGAGCGCGCGTCGCAAAAAACCCGTCTCGGGACGATGCGCCCCCTCAAGATAAAGGACGGGGAGATTCCCCTCCACAATATTGACGAACGCGCTCAATTCGTTATTTTCCAACGAGGTTTCCCCCTCCACGGGAGGGAGGCGGAGCGTCATTTTCACTTCGCCCTTGCGCTTGGGGAGCCACGTCAATAAAATGGGGAACGTTTCGCTTGCGCGCGAGGGGCGGAGCGTCGTTTCTCCCACGCGCTCACGCACCCCATCGGCATACTCCACCTCGAGCACGAGCGGGACTTCCGCCCCCTCCAATCCCTCCAAACGCACGGATCCCGAAACGGGGAGTTCCGTGTCCACAAACACACGCTGCGGCGTTTGGAAGTCTTCCACGACGGCTTCTTTCACTCGATTGTCCTCAGCCGACGACCCGAAGCAGACGGGATAAAGCGGCACGCCCATACGCTTCAAACGCGCGGCAGCGTTCTGCGGGAGAGTGGTTCTCGCGCCAGTCGCCCTCTGCGCGCCGTCGCTAAAAAGGACAACGCCCAGGATTTTCTCCCCCGCCGCCTCGTTCAATGAGTCCTCCAACGCCGCCCCGATTGCGCTCGCGCGCCCTGTGGGTTCGTCCGGGAGTGCGACGCTGCCGTCCTCCAATGTCGTGGGAAATGTCGTGTCGTCGAACGTCCAAACTCGAGCGCGAACCTTTTTCGTGAGCGCGTCCAACTGCGGCGCGGACGCCTCAAGCGCGCGACGTGCGGACTCGAAGCGCGACTCGTTCTCAAGCTGCCTCGCGCCTCCGACTTCCACATCGCGGACGCTCATACTTTGCGAGACGTCGAGGAGAATCAAAACGGTTCCAGAAAAATACTCCGTTTCGACCTCCAAAAAAGCAGGGCGAAAGAGCGCCAGCGCGAATAAAAGTATCGCAAAACACCGAATCGCGGCAATTCTCCACACACGCCGACCCTCTTTTTGCGGCGCAAACCAGAGCGCAAGGAGGCACGCGACGAGGATCGTTGCGGTCGGAATCCAAATGTTGTGGAAAATTGGATTGAGCATTTTTCGTTCTCATTTCCTATACTGATCGTCCTTTAAAATTCCCGTTTTGCGTGACGTGGTGCGTAGCTCCGACGGTGGACGGAACGGGAAATTTCAATGCGAAGCATTATAAAATTTTGTAGAATCGACCCGCAAGCCAATTTTCCACAATGAAAAGCGAAATCGTGAGAAGCGCAAGAATCGCGAACCAGTCGACACTCGACCAAAATCGCGTCTCTTCGCGCAAATTTCCCTGCGCGTTTTTCAAAATCGACACGTTGAGTGGCACAAAAACCTCGCGAAGCTCTTCCGTCGGCAACGGTTGAATGTGCGTACAAAAACGGGGCATATTCACGCTGATTCCGCGCCAAAAATCGGACTCCTCGCTGCGTAGTACATAATTCCCCGAGCGTTCGAGCGCCGGGACGTCGAGGCTGCGCGCTTTTCTATCCGCAACAAGCGACACAACGCCTTCGCGAGTCGAAAGCGCTGTGTTGGGCGCGGCTGTGGGGTTCGTTTCGACGATTTCGCGCGGTGCGAGCCAAAAACGCTCACCCGCTTCCTCTGGCGGCACAAGGCGAAGCGTTTGGAAGTTCGTCACGTTGTACGACACATCCTCGCCATGGGATAAATAATCGGCAATCGAATTCATAAGCACCACGAAAATCCACGATTCCCCGAGCGGGAGGAGGTTCCACTGTCGCTCGGAGCCGCCGGTCTCAACATGGATAGGCGTGGTCATTAAAAGCGCTTTGCCGCGTCCATACGCTTTCTCGAGGACGGCGGGAGTGCCATTCTCGAAAAACAACGCCGTTTGCGCCCCTTTTTCTAACGTGCCAGTCTGCCATGCGCGAAAAATGGGGAACGCAGACCACGGGATCGGAACCTCCAAATCGACAAACGTCTGAGCGATCGGATGAGTGACGCCCCTCGGCATCGCGAGAGCGACTCCGTCCGACCAACGCGCTTGGAATTCAACCGTCGCGGGCAAAATCAGCCGCGCCTCGAGAGTCGAAAAATCGGCACCTTTTTCAATTGCGTCGCCCAAGAAGAAACCAATCCCGCCACCATCATGAACGAATTGCGCCATGGTGTTCCACTGGCGCGGCGAGAAGGATTTTGGATTCAAGACGAAAATGGAGCGATAATTTTGGAGGGAGCCGCTTTCGGTGCTATTTTCTAAACGGCGCTTGAACTCCTCGTGGGACACGACGTCGCACTCAAATTTGGCTCTATTCTCCTTCTGAAGGAGAGCGGGCGCCAATGCTTGTTTCACGAGAAAGGCGCTTTTTTCGGCAGGCGCGTCTGCCACGAGCAAAATCGGCGCGGGAGGCGGAAGGTAGATCGTGAAAAAACGCCGATTGTCGCACTCAAGCGCGTCCGACGGCGTCAGCTCGATCCACCCTTGGTGCGTCCCATTGCTCAAGCCCCCGATCTCAAACTCGAAAACGGACTCGGCATTTTGTACGTCGCGAATCTCCTTCTCGCCTCGTTTTTGCGGGACTCCATTCTCGTCCACGAGGAACAATGCCGCCCTTTGAACGTGCGAAACGACGCCCGTTCGAAATATTCGCGCCTGAATTCGAACGTTTCCGCCACGAAGGACTTGGAAATTGTCCGCGAGAGGAATCTCCAAACAGGAGTTGGCGACCTCCGTCGCACTCACGTCGACCAGTGTCACGCGTGTCGAGGGGTGGTGTTCGAGCGCTTGTTTCAGGGCATTCGAGTCGACACTCCACGCTTCCTCGCTTCCGTCCGTGAAAATAAAAATTTCTTTTCTCGGCAAGTCGCAATTATCAAAGAGTTTCAACGATTCCGCACACACTCGCGTTAAATCCTTGAGCGAAGGGACGGTCTCCAAACGCTCAATTTGCCGAAGCGCCTCCTCTCGATCGGGCAAAAACGCAGTGGGAGTCGTTTGAGGCGTCGCGACCGCCGCAACACTCCCGGCAGGCAGACGCCGCAAAAACCCACGCGCTCGATCCTTCGCCTCGTCCAAACGAGACTTGTTTTTTTGCATATAATCCATTCTCGGAAGATTGTCGAACACGAAGATAGCGGCAGTCGGCGCGTTTTCCCCCGCCGCATCTCCTCCCGAGGTTTGAGGGCGTGCAAAAACCAAAACAATAAGAACGATAAGCGCCACCCGAAGCAGCATGAGAAGGATGTGCCGAATTTTGAGCGATTGAGCGCGCGACTGGCGATTCTCTTGGAGAAAGCGCAACGCAGGAAAAACGACCCGTTTCGGCTTCGGTTTCGTCAAAAAATGAAGCAGAATGGGTATCCCTGCGCACACGAGTGCCCCGAGAAAAAAAGGATGAAGAAAGAGCACGACTACCTCCGTTGCCTCCGCGACTTCCGCTTCTCGCCTTGCGATTCCTCCTTGATGGACAAAAAACAAAATCGGACGACAAGTTGGAGTCCCAAATTGCCGTCCGACTCGCTTCGTTATTCCGCCTGAGGAACCTCTCCCACGATCTCAAGATACGCATCCACCGCAAGTTGATTGCCGTTGAAAATGCGCTGTCGATAACGATCGATCATCGGAATCTCTCGCGCCAGGAAGTACTTGAGAATTGTCTTTTTTCGATCGCATTTTGCGGCTTGTTTGAGCAAATAATGTCCAATAATGACACTCATGCCCATCTCGACGAGTCTGCGTGAGTTGAGGTCCGTATACGTAACGGAACACCCTTTCACGAAGTCGACGCACTCTTGAATTTTCGCTTTCGCATCCACCAGCTGCGCCTTCAACTCCTCCAACTCGGCATCCTCGTAAACGACTTTCTCCATCTCTTCAACGTAATCTTTGAAAATTCCGCTCGTGATTCCTTTGATTGCCGCCACGACTTGGAGTTGGCTCGTTCCTTCGTAAATATTCGTGATTCTCGCGTCGCGTGCGTAGCGCTCTGCTGCGTAATCTTTCATGTAGCCGGAGCCGCCGAGGACTTGGATCGCGTCGTACGCCACCTTATTGCACATCTCTGAGGCATACAATTTGGACATTGGCGTGAGCATTGCGTTCAGGCGCTTCAGCTTTCGCGTCACCTGCTTAAGCTCCTTCGAGCGCTCTTTCGGCAAGTCTTCAATCGTCTCCGTCAGACGAAGAGCGTTGTTTTCCTGGTCGCAGACGGCAGCGGTTTCGTACGCCAATGCGCGCGCGGCTTCGATCGAGACCTTCGAATCCGTGAGCATTTCCGCCACGGGAGGCAGATTCTCAATAGGTCCGCCAAATTGGCAGCGCGAATTCGCATACACCCTCGCCAATCGAAACGCAGCTTCCGCCACGCCCAAGGATTGAGCGGCAATACCCAAACGCGCGCCGTTCATGAGCGCCATCACGTACGTGATCAAACCACGCTGGCGGTCTCCGATCAATTTTGCGGGGCAATTGGTGAAAACCAACTCGCAAGTGGGGGAGCCGTGGATTCCCAACTTGTGCTCGAGGTGGCGGACTTTGACGCACTCGTTTCTCTCCGAGATAAATAGGCTCAAACCACGCCCGTCGTCGATATGATGCTCACTTCTCGCAAGGGTGAGAAGGATTTCACCGCAGCCGTTTGTGATGAAACGTTTGACGCCGTTGAGGAGCCACTGCCCGGTCGCTTCGTCATAATCGGCGCGCAGTCGGACGGCTTGGAGGTCGCTTCCCGCGTCCGGCTCGGTGAGAACCATCGCCCCCGTCACTTCTCCGGAGCAAAACCTTGGGAGGGTTTCGTCCTTAATTTCTTGATTCGCAAACGCATTGATCGTCTCGGCAATGCCCTGCAGCCCGAACATATTCATGAACGAGACGTCGCCCCGCGCGACAATTTCCGTCGCCATTGTATAGACGAGCGTGGGACAATTCAGCCCACCATAACGCCTCGGGAGCGTGAATCCCATCAAGTCGGCCTGCGCCATTTTCCTGAGATTCTCGCGCACGAGAGGATGAAGCGTGACGGTTCCGTCGGGATTGAGGGTGTTCCCCTCCTCGTCGACCTGCTCGGCATTTTTTGCGAGCGTGTCGGCAGCGATCGCCCCAGCGATTTCGAGGATGCGGCGATAATTATCGACACAATCATCCAAATCGCGCGGCACATAGTCCGCCTCGCCATTGTCGGCATAATCTTCCTGAATCTCAGCCAGCTTTTTAACGTCTAAAACGTCGAAATAGAACTGGATATCTTCGTTATCGAGATAATAGTTTCCCATGATTTTTTATATAAATAATTGAATTGTTACACATTTTTTGAAAAACCACGCACCCCGAGGCGCGCCCGTCTTTTTGCCAACTCGCACAGCCAATCTGCGCAGGAATTCTACTCACGACGACGATTCCTGAGCGCCTTGGTCAGCATAGGAACGACTTTGTTCAAGTCCCCGACAATTCCATAATGCGCAATGCCAAAGATGGGCGCCTGCGGATCGGTATTGATGGCGATGATTTTTGCGGAATCCTCCATGCCGGCGCGATGCTGTACCGCTCCGCTGATTCCGACGGCGATATAGAGGGCAGGTCGCACGGTCGTGCCGGTTTGCCCGATTTGGTATTCTTTTCCGATAAATCCGCTATCGACTGCCGCACGACTCGCACCCACGACGCCGCCAATAGCGCCCGCGAGCTCGCGAATCAACTCGAAATTTTCACGACTTCCGACGCCACCACCGCCCGCGACGATGATTCTCGCCGCCTTGAGATTGATCTTTCTCTCCTCGACGTGCCTCTCAATCACCTGAACGAGTTCCGCCAATGCGCTCAGCCCCTCGACGTTTTCGTGAATGATCTGTCCCTGTCGATTTTGGTCCGGCTCCCTCATCGACATTACGCCCTCTCGGACGGTCGCCATTTGAGGCCAGCTGTCGTAATTGACAATTGTCGCGATGATGTTTCCACCAAAAGCGGGTCGAATTTGGAGGAGCAAATTTTCGTGTTCGATTTTCGTTCGACCATCCGTGACATTGCTAATGTCGAGGTCGGTACAATCCGCCGTGAGTCCAGATCGCGTGGTGCTCGCAATGCGCGGGGCAAGGTCTCGCCCCAACGGCGTCGCGCCATAAAGCACGATTTGCGGGTGGTGTTTTTCGATGAGCGACACCACACATTGCGCATAAGGGCTGGTGGTGTAGTTCTTTAACGACGGCTCATCCACGATGTACACATTGTCGACGCCGTGCGCGATGAGGGTCTTCCCAAGGTGCGCGACGTTGTAGCCCGGGAGGACGGCTCCGACCGAAACATTAAGCCGATCCGCCAATTCACGCGCTTTGCCGCACAATTCCAACGAAACGTCATGCAGGATGCCGTCCTGCTGTTCCGCAAATACCCAAACTTCTCCTTGTCGATTCGGTTCAACCATTTTTTTATTTCTTATTTCTTGTTTCGTTCTATTAGGATAAAAAATGTACTCACATTGAGCCTAAAGCGTTCGTTCGGAAACGAGTTCCTGAATCAACTTGCTGATTCCCTCTTCCGTAGGTTCGACGGGCGTGAAGCCTTCTTTCGTGAGGACGATGGATTCCACCCGATAAACTTTGGTGGGAGAACCCGCCAAGCCGCAACGATCGAGGTCGGCATTGATGTCGTCAAGCGTCCATTGCTCGATAAGGAGATTCTCCTCTCGAAGTTCCTCCGCTTTTGCCTCGTCGACTTCCGCCGGAATCGCGGCGTGCTTGAAACGCATCACCTTTTTTGCCGCAAGAGGGCGAGGCTCGTTCGCCGTGTCCAAAACGGTCGCGAGAGCGGGAAGCGAAACGTCCACAAGCTCCCAGCCGTTGCCGACATTTCTTTTGATTCGTGCGGATTTTTCGCCGTTCGTGTCTTTCACACTTTCGATCGCCTCGAGATACGTGACTTGGGGCAACGCAAGTTTCTCGGCGATTTGAGGACCGGTCTGCGCCGTGTCGCCATCAATCGCCTGACGCCCACACAAGACGAGATCGTAATTTCCGATAGTTTTCACTGCCTGAGCGAGAATGTAGCTTGTCGCGAGGGTGTCGCTCGCCGCCGCACGTCTGTCGGTGAGAAGAATCGCACGATCCGCCCCACGGAACAAACAAGCGCGCAGAACATCCGCCGCTTTGGGAGGCCCCATCGAAACAACCGTGACGCTTCCGCCCCAACGATCTCGAATTTCCAATGCCGTCTCAAGCGCGTGAAGGTCCTCCGGATTAAAAATCGTCGGAAGCGCGCTTCGATTCACGGTCCCTTCTGGCGTCATAGCGTCAGACGTAACGTTAGCCGTGTCAGGAACCTGTTTCACACACACAATACAGTTTAAACCCACGGAATTTCACTCCATTTCTTTTTTTCTTTCAGCAGAATCCCTTCTATGGACTCTATTCTCACACAACACGATACGCAATTTTAACACAATGCGCAGGATACGTCAATATTAACACCCCGTGCTTTGTGCTTTTTTTTATATTTCTTTGGTATATCGTTCCAATTTTGCAATTCCGTTAGCTTTTTTGACCCGAATCGTTGAACGAATTGCGGAACGATTATGGTGGAATCTTGGACTTATTGGAGCGATCGGATGATTTGTCGCACGTCCGGAGCGCCCAAGGATCGAATCGCGTCGGGGAGCGCGCGGACAATTTTTTGCGCGGCTGCGGGGTGATAAAAACTTGCCGTCCCGACCTGAACGGCAGTCGCGCCACTCACGAGAAACTCCATGCAGTCGTCGATGGTTTCGATTCCACCGATTCCCACGACCGGAATTTCCACCGCGTTCGCGACTTGATACACCATGCGCAGCGCCACGGGTTTAATGGCGGGACCGCTCAATCCTCCCATTCGATTTCCGAGTCGAGGAGCGCGCCGACGCCAATCAACCGCCATTCCCAAGAGGGTATTGATAAGCGAGACGGCATCCGCCCCACCCTGCTCCGCCGCCTTGGCAATGGAAACAATGTCGCCGACGTTGGGCGTCAATTTGACGAACATCGTGAGGGGAGTCGCGTTTCGCACGCCTCGGACGAGATTCTCGCACGCCTCAGGGTTCTTCCCGAAATCGGTGCCATGCGCGACGTTGGGACACGAAATATTAAGCTCCAAGGCATCAACACCCTCCACATCGCTCAGACGGCGCGCCATCTCGGCGTACTCCTCGGAAGATCTTCCCGCGATAGAAACGATGATTTTCGTTCCGGTCGTTTTTAGGTAGGGCATTTTTTCGGCGATGAATTCTTCCAAACCATCGTTGTCCAGCCCGATCGCGTTGAGAAGCCCCGCGGGGGTCTCGCAAGTGCGTGGCGGCGGATTCCCTTCGCGCGGAAGCATGGTGATGGTTTTGGGGAGGATTCCGCCCAACTCAGAGAGAGAATAATTGGTGGATTCCGAGACAATATTTTCGACGTTTTTGGCGTAACCAAATGTTCCAGAGGCGACGAAAACGGGATTCGCAAAGGTCGTTTTCCCAATCGTCACCAAAAGTGAGATATCGTTCATAAGTTGATCCTAGGACTGCGTAAAAATACGCGGGCAAAAAACAAAAAAGGAGAGCACGCCAGCAGACATGCCCCCCTAATTTTACTCCGGATTATTCTGTGTTTCAATGGACCCCGGCGAGAAAATTCGCGCATAGGAGGAGCAATGCACAACATCCTCACTCTGTGTTGTCCACGAACTCCACTACATTACCCCGGAGCATACGCTGGCTCATATCGCAGCACGCTTCGACCGGAACTAGAAAAACCATTCCATTTCGAACGCTCACATGTCCCCGCCAGAAATGAGAGGCGCGATAATCCCTTCGCAACGCTCCGCTTCTCACGAAAACACACTCGCAAACGCTCGCCCTCCATCCGTGGATAAGAACGATCTTCCCGTCGATTCACACTACTTGTGCAGCAGTATACACTCATCATCCCCCAAAACCTTGGCACGAAGGCTTCCCGCGAGCCAAGGAGTGAGACTTCAACAACGAACGATTCGATGAACTCTCACACAATGTGGTGACAAAATAACCACCGTTTGCTTTAAATCATTCCACCATGATTTCGCCACGGCGTACCATGACTCGGCTGATCCAAAAACCAAAAACGCTCCCAGTCGTCGCGAATTAATCGAAGGTTTTCGGATGTGTTCAGCTGCTGCTGAGTGCGTCGCGTCGTATCCCCATCATAAAGCGGAATAAGACAGCCCGTCGACTGAAAAACAAACAATGATAAAACGATAGCAATCAATACTTTGCGCATTTCAAATACTCCTCCTTGAACGTTGCTCCTAACCATGAGCTATATCGCAAGTACTAGTTATATCGACCAGTTTGAGTGTAATCATTAACACGAATTGGGCAAATTTAACGATTTTTCCAAAAAAACAGAAGATTCTTGCCCGACCCCTGCGCGGGACTTCGTAAAAACCGAAATTGAATGGAGAATGAGTACGGGTACACAAGAAAAGTGTATATACTCGTTCTCCCTTAAAATTCCCATTTTACGCGATGCTTCGCGAGCCGTGGTGCGTAGCTCCAACAGCGGACGGAACGGGAAATTTCAACGCGAAGTATTATATATACCCGATGCACTATAAAATTCCGCTTCACCGGCATTTTTGCTTCGCTGAAAATGCCTGCATCAGAACCGCACAAAACGGAAATTCAAATGAGAACGCGTATAAAAACACCCCAGAGGGACGTGCGCAGAGGCTCACCCGTTTGTACTGCGCGATTGAGAAAGAGAGGAAGAGGGTGGATAAAAGGCGAGATTTGGTGGCATTTTGCGCGAGCTACCACCCTCGGACTCCAACTTATAGGGAGTCCAAAGGATGGCAGTAGCTCTTTTTTGAAGAATCTGCGTCTTTTCGCTTTGACGCTCTAATCTTGCGTCACGGTTTGTCCCTTGGAGAAAACACGTCCTCCACTCGCGATAAGAATTGCGGGCAGGAAAATCATATCACCAAAGAGGGCCATGAACATCAAAACCAACATCATCAACCCAAAAGCAAGCGTGGGAGTGAAAGTGCTAAAGGAAAAGACGGAGAGTCCCAACGCAGAAATGAACGTCGTTTGAGTCATAGCGGTTGCGCAACGCCGATACGCCGAAAGCGCCGCCTTGTGGTGGTGCAGACCCTCGTCGAGCGCACGACGATACCACGTCAGGTAGTGGATCGTGTCGTCAGTGGCGATACCTAGCGCAACACTCGCCGTCATCATTGCGCCCAAGTCGCATTTGATACCCAACCACCCCATCGCGCCGAAGACCACCGCAATGGGGAAAATGTTCGGAATCATCGAAAACAGACCGCCGACGAAGTTCCTCAGCATGATCATCATGACGATAGAAATCGTGACGAACGCCATGAGAATGCTCCAATACAGGCTGTGCATAAGCTCGTGCTGCGTTTTGTAGACGAGCGGGACGGAACCGGTATAAATCGCCTTCACGCCCGCGCAGCCAGGCTGCTTGATGTGCTCCTCAATGACGGGATCAATCGATCGGCGCAAATCCTCCACGAAATCGCCATAATCCACGTCCGAAAGCGCTTCGACTCGACTCGTCACGCGGAACAACTCGTTGCCGTGGTCGATCTGCCACTTGTGAACGACATCATAAATGGTCTGCTCCTGCTCCTTGGAGACTTTTCCCTCCTCAATCGCCCGGGGAAGTTTCGCGTCGAGCGTTTCGAGGTTGTTTATTCCGCAAGAATGGAGGTGTTTCACGAGGTCTCCCTCCAAACCCATATCCTCCAGTTTGGGACTTTCGTACGTTCCGTTCTCTTTGGCACGCGCTTGGAATTTCTTTCCCGCTGCGGCAATGTCTTGCGTGACGAACTCACTCATGCTGCCGTAGTTTTTCGTGAGCTGCTGCATGATGGTGCGCGCCGCCGTCCCTTTGTCCTCAATCGCATCCAACTTTGGAGCAATCGTGGCAATGGAGAGCACTCCTCCCACCTCTTTCAATTCTCGCGACGCGTCGGCAACCTTTTGAATCAGCCGCATTCGATCCACAAAGGATTCCTGATTGACCTCGTTATCGAACTCAATAAGCACCTCCATGGGAACCAGTTGCCCCAAGTTTTGCTCAAGCCAAGTGTAATCTCGAATGATAGTCGTGTCTTCTTTGAAAAATTTCATCAATTTCACGGACGGAACCAGCCGAGGAAGACCAGCAAAACCAAGGAACAAAATGGCAGAACACGTGACGAGAACCAAATACGGATGATAAATAATAAAGGAACCAAGCGTCTGCCATTGTTTGCCAATAACGTCTTTGCGCTCCAGTTTGACGCCAATGTCCTCCTCCGCCAATTTGTCTGCGTAGCGGTGCGACGGGAATAATTGAAGCACGGATGGAATATACAAAAGCACTATCAAAACGGAGACGAGTACCCCAATCGCGGAATACAACCCGAAATTGTAGATCGGGCCAAGGTTGCTTGTCATGAGCGAGAGCAACCCCAGCGCGGTGGTGGTCGCGGAGACCAAAACGGGAACGAACGCGTGTTTCACGGCACGTTCTGGTGCGCCACGGACGCCACCCTCTTCCTCGAGCGCATCGTGATAATAATTGATGAAGTGGATCGCGCTCGACATCGTGAGCACGTAGACAAGCGGCGGCATCGAGAGCATGATCGCGTCGGCTTCCGACCCCGTTAGATTGACGAAGGCAGTCGCCAGCCCGGTGGAAAACAGTGCTGAGCAAAAAACAATGAGGACGAGTCGAACACTCCGTAAACAAAGACTCGCAACGACAAAACCAACGATCGCGGCAAGCCACGCAAGCCGAATGAGGGTGCGATTCCCCTCGACGTCAATCGCCACATTGTCGACAGGCGGACCACCGAGATGAAGCTGCGAGGGTTGAAGCCCCGGCAAGACGTAGAAATCCTCCTTGTTCGCATTCGGCGCTTGATACTCTTTCTCGGCGGGTGTCAAATGTTCCGGCATCGGAAGTCCAGCAAGTTTTTTCTCCAGAAAATTAGGCGGCTCCGGCTGCGTGTTTGGTGGAAGTTCCGCTTGCTTGGCAAGGACGGTTTCGCACACCTGTTTCTGCGCTTCCGTCAGTTCGGACTTCTTGAAGATGAACGGTTTTCGTGCCAAGCGATAGATTTCTCCAATCGATCCACGCAGGTTCTCTCCCTCGCTTCCCGGAATTAGATAGATCATGGCGCTCGTCTGGCGTTTGTTCATTCCTATGAGCGAACCTTTGAGCCGATCGATTGCATCTTCGCGTGTGAGTTGAAGTTCCTCCGGCACGGAATCGTATTGCTCCACAAGCTCGTCCACAAGGTCCGTCCCGGAACGGAATTTCTCAAAATAGCGCAAATTCCAATCTGCTGTGGAGACCTTCTGCGTCTGCGGATCGCGCTCAGGGATGAGTCGATGCTTCATAACGTCCAAACGCGGATCGTCCAAGACGCAATCTTCCCAACTCATGAGAACGAACTGTTCCATCGGAAAATTCGATTGGAACCAGCGATGCAAATCCGTGTCCGGCGTGCCGTCGGGTAGCCACTCTTTGATGTTGTTCCGCACGCTTTCGAGCGTCCGTTTCACCCCTACTCCGATAATCGGAAGAAGGAACGTCATCACCATCAAAATGATTAATGCGTACTTTTCGTAAAATGTTTTTTTCATGATATACGTCGTCTTCAGGATGAAAGACTTCTCCTTGTCGCTATGGATTGTCCAAAGACATGTTCTCCCGTAATATACCACGTTATCCCGTTTTCGTCTATGGTGAAAGAGCGCTTTTTTCGCAAAAAAACGAAAATTTAAGAATAAATATATTTTTTGTTTCGACTATCATCCCGAAAAGTTTCTATATCTTTTGCAGACTTGCAAATAGCAATTTCCGCATACAAAGTGGATTGGAAAGATTATCGAATGTACGCAAGGCAGAAACTCCCCATTTTATCCCATAACACGTTAAAATTCTCGTTTTCGAAACGCTTTGCGAACGCTGGTGCATCGCTCCTATAAAGCCAAAAGGGAACATCATACCACACAATATCAGGCGGCACAATAAAATTTCGCAAAAAATGACAACATGTTTCGGTTCCACCCCTTGTTATCGCATGCCGAAAGAGGTATATTTGAGCATAGACTCTTGATGAGAAAAAAACTGAGTTTTGTTGTTGAGTAGAAAATGGAACGATCCAAGGAAAAATGAACATGAAAAAGAAAATAATTCTCAAAAAACGAAGCGTATTTGGGTTGACGCTCCTTCTTGCGCTTTTGACGTGCTTGGCGTCTCACGCGCAGGAGAAAAACCTCGATTGCGACTGGTGTTCGATCTCGTACCCCGAGCGTGCGATTCCGGGCGAAAGATTCGAAGTGAAAGTCACGCTCAAGGACGTCAGCAACGGATTGAAAATCGGCGGCGACCTTCATCACGCAAAAGTTGGTACCTATTTGGGCTTCGCGGCGTGGGGAGGGGAACTCAAACCTGCGAAAAATGGCGAAACGCTCGTTTTTAAGTATCGGATGCCGGATTATATCGCGGACGATCGTGGTGTGCAGCCAATCTATTTTTTGACGAAAAAGGGGTGGAATGAAGCCGAAAAAAAGGCGTTTGGTCCCGTGATTCTCCCTTTAATGACGGATGAGGTGCGCAAAACGATTCGACCTGAATCGGTCTCTTTCAAGAAAAGCTGGATCAGCTACGGAACTCCACGAAATGCCGAGGGCGGCGCGCCTGTGTGGAAGAGCGGCGAGAAAATCGTCGTCCCGGTTGCGTATTATGTCGATCCGACGGACGACTGGGGCGGAACGAAACTCTCCCTCTGGATTGTGGGACCTTGGGTCGATTGCCCAGATGGGAAGTACACGAAAAAACGCGAGCACAAGCCCTCTCGCTGCGGCGTGCCGGATATCGAATGCGAAATTGGCAAGAGAGTCGAAACGAGTTGGACGTTCACGCTTCCCAAAGCGTATACGGATGCGGCTCCCGAGAAGGGGAAAATGGGCGACAGTCTCCTTTTGATTGCACAATTTAAGGGGTTGGACAAAAAATTCTGGCCGTGGCAAATGCGGAAGTCGCTCCCCAACTTTTCGCGTGATGGTGGTTTTTTTGAGTTGGACGCCCCCACGCCCGGAAATCTTTTCACCTACGATCAAAAGGTCGAAATGTTGGTGATTCCTGGCGAAAAGTCGAAATCTCTCGACCCTGCCGCGCTTCGGTGGCGCGTCTCCAACACGCAGGGGAAAGTCGTTTTGTCGGGAGAAGCTCTCTTTCCGCCGAAAAAGGGTGGCGTTTTGAAGTTGCCGATGGATATTGGTGAAAATGGCACCTTTTTGCTTCGCGTCGAGCTGCCGGGGAAAGAGACGCGCGAAATTACGTTTGCCCGCATTCCGAACATCAAAGCGATTGTGGGGAATGGCCCCACGCCTTTTGGTGGACAAAAATTCGCAGGCAACGAGGAAGCGGCGCAGGCTGCGCGTCTCTTGGGAATGAGCGTCTGCCGCGTTTGGGTGAATTGGAAGAATTTGGAGCCTGCGCCTGGCGTTTATCCAAAAAGTGCGTGGCAAGAATTGAGAAGGCAGATTGATTCCCTCAATCAAAACCAAATCCGTCCGTGGATTTTGTTCGATGGCGCCCCGGCGTGGGCGATCACGAAGGACGATAGCTACGGTGGGCAATTCACGGCGCTCCCCCTCCGCGATGAGGACGTGGCGCGAATCGTCACTCGCCTCGCCCGCGAATTCAAAAACGACATCATTGGATTTGAGTGGCAGAACGAAATCGTTCCCGGGAGCGTCTGCGAGAATCCGGTTGAGGATTATGTTCGCTTTTGTCGCGTCGCGGATGCCGCCTCGAAAAAGATTAATCCCAAGTTCAAAAATCAAATCGCAGGAGGACTTTGGCCACAATCGTTCCGCCAGAGTTTGATCGCGGCGGGTGTGTTGGATTCGAACGATATTTTGTCGATCCACTATGGTACTGCTGGCGCGGTTCGAGGCGCGTTGCGCGACATTGCGACCGTTGGTGCCGACAAGCGAATCGAAATTTGGGACAATGAGACCGCTCTCGGAACCTCCACGTGGGGGATGCCGCTCGAGGAGGCAATGAGAGAAACGGCGCAAAGCGATTATTTCCTCAGTCGATTCCCGGATGAACTCATGGCGGGCTGCAAAAAAATCGTCCTTTTCGGCGGAGAAGCAAGTCCGGCGGGGGATTGGAGCCATTTTTGGAGCGACATGAGTCCGCGTCCTTCTGCCGCGACGCTTGCGGTGCTCGTCCACGCGTTGTGTGACGCAACGCCGGTGGGAGAATTTTCGATCGGGAAAAATGGCGCGATTAAGCTCTTCGAACGCCCCGGACGCCCGCCGATTATGGTCGTCTCCACGATCGAGAAGGGGGGCGAGACGATTCGTCTTGCTGTAGGGAACAAGAAAGTGTTCCAAATCGACCAGCAAGGGAATCGGACGGAGATTCCTCACAAAGGAACTATTTCGCTCGCACTCAACGAGAACGCCGCGCTCATCGAAGGAGGAGACTCCAACATTTTGAAGGCGTATCTTGCGCTCTCTTTTTCGGGTTCCGCATCCGGGACGCCGACTTTTTCTGGCGTGAAGGGGCAGACGCTCGACATTCCGCTGCGCCTCGTGAATCGCCTCGCGCGTCCTCTGAGTGGTGTGGTGCGGCTCGACGCCAAAAGCGTGCCGGGCGAGACCGCCGCGCTCGCGTTCAAAAATCTCGCGCCGGGGGAAGAGCGTTCTGTCGTCATGAAGGTCGAAAATATTCGTGTCGGAACCGCAACGACGACACTCACGCTGCAATTTGAGGACTCGACCCTGCCGACGCTTTCTCGCAAAATCGTCCTCCGCGCCGTGGAGTCGGGCGAGATTGGCAATTTGCTCCACAATGCGGGTTTCGAGCTTGACGACCGATCGCCAGACGCTGCGGCGCAGTGGGGCGGCTCCGGACGTCAGGGAAAACGCGTCCCCTTCAACGACGCAGACGCGCTCGGACACGAGAATTTCGTCTATCGTTTCGAAAATACGGGGGGAAAATACTTCAGTATCTTCCAAAATGTCCCGAAACTCCCAACTTCTGGCGGAGAGTACGTTTATAGTTTCTGGATTCGTTCCGACGATTTGGCGACCGGCTCCAATTTCGGCGGCTCCACGGAAGACGGAACCTCATGGAATCGGCACTGGCTCCAGGTTTTTCAAGCTCCCGCGACGCAGCCGACGTGGCAAGTGTTTCGCAAGCGGCTGGAGCTTCCGCCCGGGACGAAAAGCGTGACGGCGGCGCCAGTCTGCCAGGGAAAAGGTTGGACTATGATCGACAACGCGCAGCTTGTGCCCTACGAGGGAACGGAGTTCGCGGCGTTCGCGCCGAAGGCGGAGAAAATCAAAATCGACGGCGTGGTCGACGACTTCAAACAATCCGCTCCGATTCCTCTCATTGGGCGTGATCAAGTTCGCGCGCAGAAGGATTCCTACATTTGGTCGCCGAAAAATTGCAGTGCGGTCGCTTGGATAAATTACGATGAAGAGAATCTCTACTTCGCGATGGAGGTGCTCGACGATCGGCACGTCGCGACGCGGCGGGAGGCGGAGTGCGCGCTCAACGACTCGGTGCGCATCGCGATTCATCCGATGAATCGACTCCCTGGGGAGGACGCACGCGCGTTTTGCCTCGACCTGAGTTCCACTCCCCCCGGCGGCAGTGGGAAGCATACGATTTATCGACCCGACCAATACTCTGGCGGGTTGAAGAGTGGGTCGCTCGCGAAGGATTCGTCCGTGTACGATATCGTCGTGAAGCGCGAAGGGAGCCGAACGACGTACGAAGTCGCGATTCCGTGGAGCGAGTTGGGCGATTTGAAGGGTCTTGTGGGAACCAAAATTGGTCTTTCGTTGAGGCTTGCTGATTGCGACGACACGACGCCGTCCGCGACACCTGAGGCGTTTGTGCTCTGGGGCGAGGGATTGTACCCCGCTTGGAGTCCAACGTCGTTCGGAATTCTAACGCTCACGGAGTAAAATTCGAGTCGGCACAACTCAAATCGACAAACCCGGGGCGCTCGTTCTGCCTCGGAACGCCTCCTCCGGGGCAGGGAGTTGGCTGGGGTATGAACGTCGTGGCTGCGACGCGGGAAGACCCTGCGTGCGGGAGGCGGGCGGAGTAGAAACGCCTTGCCTCCTGCGGGTTGTCGAGCTGCGCGACGAGGGAATTTCCACCTCGAGCAAATCTTGGTTCCGATACGCTTCCCACCTGCTTTTAGGGGGCGACGACCTCTGCACCTCGGTCGATCCGGGTGTCTCTGCGCCACTTTCTTGCACTTGTTGGGAGGAATCGGGCGACAACAACTCGCCCTCCGTTTGAGTGGGGAGAGACGTGCCGCCCCTTTTATTTTCGATGGGTGCCTCAGAAACTCGCGCCGTCCTTCTCGTTTTGCTTCCAATCATGGGCGACCCGGAGGCGTCGTGTGTGTCCTGTGGGTACTGCATGTCCTGCGGCTCATTCTCACGGGAAGGGTCTGCCGTTTCGAGAGGATTCGGCTCTACAACATAAGGGTAGGGTTCGTTGGAATATGAATCGCCATTTGATGGGAGCATCCGCGACTGCTCTGGCAGAATTGCCGCACGTGGGGGGGCACCACCGCTCTCGACTATTTGCTCACCAGGCAGCCACGCGCTGGCTTCTGGACTATCTGCTGGAGTCTCGGTTGTTGGGGGGGCGACCGGCGGATCAATTGATGGCGAGGGAGAATTTTGCACAACGCTGTGGGATAGTGTGTCTGGCGTCTCCGAATAATCCGAACTTGGTACGGGAGTGTACGAAGAGGGCGGAACCACACTTGGCGCAGGAGTCGGGGCATATCCCGGCGGGACGGCATCCGTAGGGACTTGCGTTGGCGCGGGGAGTGGCGAGGTCGTGTAGGGATTTTGTGGCTGCTGAGTCCCCTCCATTTGACGTGCGTAGGGAGACGCCGTCGTTGGCGCGGGCGAAGGCACGGAAGGCGCGCCGGAGTGCATGGTTGATGGTTGTGTCGCTCGTGGCGCAGAGGATACGGAGGGCGCGAACGTCCGTGGCGCGGCATAAACCCTGCTCGAGTGGGGGGCACACGGGGTGGTTCCACACGGGGCACCATAAGCGGACGGCTGCCCTCCGTTAAATCCTCGAGGCACAACCGGGGTGGGAGAAACCGTGAGACCTCCATTGTTGAGCGGAATCACGGTCGGTCGGCGCGAATGCAGCTGCACGGGCTTATTCACGATAATTCGCTGCCCTCCGCCCCCCTGAATCACGGTCCCAGACGTGAGCGGAAGCATCACGTAGTTCTCCTTATAGGGGAAATTCTTTGGCGCGTGCGCCGGGTCCAACTCTCGCGATGGACCAAAGGGCACAACGAGCGTGCCCTGAGAATAAACGTAGTTCGAGCAGAGCAAACCAAACGACAAAACCGACAAGATGAGTGCGCGAATGCAAAAATCAAAACGCATGGCAATTCCTCCCTGAAAAAAACCTTCCATATGTATTAAAACACATTTTTTCTGGAAGTCAAACGAAAAATGCAGGGGAAAGCGAATAAACCTTGTATTTGTCGTTGGTTTGTAGGAACTGCGACGAAAATCGCGTTTTTGCCGCGTCGCGGTCGACTCTCACTCCGGGTTGTACGTTGCTGCATTCCACACGCAGATGAGCCAAGCGGCGATCCAAAATAACGTCCCTGCCGCATTGACGCCGAGGGAAAAAATCCCCAGCCCAAGATGGAGCAAAAACCAAAAAATCGCGCTAAAAAAACGCTTTTGGAACAATTGCCCCAAACCAGGGACAATGAGCGACGCGACCGCCGCGAGGATGTTTTTGCTATCGAAATGTCTCATTTTTTTCTCCTTACAGATTTCAATCCACTACCACTTCCACTTTTCGCCTCGGCAAATGATCTGCGCAATGCGAAGAGTATAAAGCACACTGTTTTATTTTACGCTCAAAATCAAGAAAGAACGCCCCACGCAAGACAGTAGGGCGGCGCAGCTACGAGTAATTTTATACTCGTTCTCCTTTAAAATTCCGTTTTGCGCGACGCTTTGCGAGCCGTGGTGCGTAGTTCCGACGGCGGACGGAACCGGAAATTTCAACGCGAAGTATTATACTCGTTCTCCTTTAAAATTCCGTTTTGCGCGACGCTTTGCGAGCCGTGGTGCGTAGTTCCGACGGCGGACGGAACCGGAAATTTCAACGCGAAGTATTATACTCGTTCTCCTTTAAAATTCCGTTTTGCGCGACGCTTTGCGAGCCGTGGTGCGTAGCTCCGACGGCGGACGGAACCGGAAATTTCAACGCGAAGTATTATAATGCGTCTCATTAAAAATTCCGTTGCTGTTCAGCGTTGGAGCGACGCACCGCGACTCGCAAAACGCCGCATTTCTCCCAAAGAGGCAACAGAAGTTGGGTGCTCTCACCGCATCACAACTGCGAGCTGAAGAGGCGAATCGCGGCGCTCAAAACAGGATCGTTCTCCTGAATTCTTTTCTCCACAGACTCCCCGACGCGTGGCGAGATGGGAGTCTCTTGAAATGGAGGGGCGGTCGAGGCAATGCTCGGACGCGCGGCTTGATGAATCTCGTAATTCGGCATTACTCCCACTCCGTTGTACAGTTTCCCTGAAGGAGAATAAAAGCGCGAGGTAGTGATTTTTAGCGCGAAATCCGCTTGCGCCAAGCGATAAATACCCTGAACGGAACCTTTCCCATAGCTCCGAGCGCCAATGACGTTGCCTCGTTTTCGTTCCAAAAGCGCGCCCGCTAAAATTTCCGCCGCACTCGCGCTGCGTTCGTCGATCAGAACAGCAACAGGCAGCCTCCATGGCGCGTCGGGGTCGGCATTGTATTGGTGTCTGCGTCGCGCATCTTTCGTAAGGACAATCGCGCCGCCATCCAAAAAAAGGTTGGCTGTTTCGACAGCAGAAAGCATGACGCCCCCACCGTTGCCTCGAATGTCAAGGACGAGGCGCTTCATCCCTTGCTCGCGCAGCTGAGTGAGGACACGATGGAGTTCCTTTGCTGTTTGATGTTGAAAAGAGAGGAGACGCACATAGGCAACGCCGTCGGAATCCCGAATAATTCGCGCCTCTTCAATGCAAGGGAGTGCGACACGGCGTCGTACGGCAGAGACCATCCGCGGCATCTCACCCGGGGAACGCAAATGCAGTTCAACTTTTGTGCCCGACTCTCCCTGAAGCAGCGCCGAGATTTGGTCGAGAGACATTCCTACCGTGGATATGCCGTTCACGCTCAAAATTTCCTCTCCGTCTCGAATACCAGCGAGTCGCGCAGGGCTGTTGGGAACTGTTCTCTGGACGAAAATTTGGTCATTTCGGATGCTGATTTCCACCCCAATTCCCACAAGCGAACCAGAAAGCTCGCGCATGAGGTCATCATACTGGGAGAGCAAAAGGACGGTAGAGTACGGATCGAGGCTCGAGACGAGTCCGCACAATGCCTCCATCACGAAAAAAGCACCTGCGGAATGAAAACGATTTTCACACTCTTCACCCAATGCACACGTTGCGCTCACAAGCTCCTCAAGCGACGCAAAAGTGCGAGATATCGGGTTCCGGAGTTCCTTCTGGAATTTCACAATTTCCGAGGGAGGAACGTGCGCCAGCACCTTATCGCAAAACATCGGACTTGAGAGAGAAACGTCGAGTGCGCGAATTTCGCGATAATAAATGTCCTCATACGAAAGTCGAAAGACGTAGTGGTCCTCAAGCAAGTGGAGCACCTCTGCCACGCAGAATCGGAGGTCGGTGTTTTTCATTCCCGAGACGCGCGAGGTATACTCTGGATGCAAGAATCTACGTTCCGTATCGCACAGAATTTTCACGCGACTGAATCGACTCTGCAGTTCCGTTGATCGCGGCGTGCGCCGAAGCGCTTTCTCGTAGAGCTGCTGTGCCTTTGAGTATTGATGTCTGAGTTCACACGCCTTTCCCTCTTCCAAAAGTGCTTGAGCTTCCGGTGCAAGGTCTTGCTGCGCCGAAATCCCCACAGCGCAGGGCACGAGAAACACCAGGACAAGTGCAATATAAAAGTGGCGCATAATAAATCCCTCAATTTTGACAGATCGAATCCTTCGTCTATAATCACATAATACACCATAAAAAACGATTTGTCAAAGACCTTCTTTAATAAATTATGGCAAAGAAGAGAAAATTCTGAAAAACAGCTTCTGCTCGTACTGATTGTGTGGGATATGATTTTGGTTTGCAAAAAGAGTGGAGCAGGGCACCCTTGATTCTCTCCCCTTGCGCACAAAATGGCGAATCTGGGGAGTTTGTGCGCCTCGGTGGGAATTTGTCTATTTTTTTCGATTGTGTGTTCCGATGTATCTAGGGATTTTTTCATTGTAATTTATTATACTTCTAATACGACTCGTTGAAATTGCCGGTTCCGCTGCCGTCGCAGCTTACGCGCCACAGAAGAGCAAAAAGGTCGCGAAAAACGGGAATTTTAACGCAGCTGAGTATATTTCACGGAGGAAACGGAAATGATACAAAAAATTTACGGTATTTTGTACTGGCGCTCAAAAAAATTCGGGTTTGCGCAAAAAATCAAGCTGTGGCACGCTAGTTTATCGTTTGTGGTTGGCGTCTGTTGTTTGTTTGGTGGTTGCTTTTCGATGGCAGACTCCGCGCTCGAACAAAATACAGAACAAGATCAAGATATAGAACAAATCGTCGTCCCCGCCTCTGAGTGGCAGCAGATGCAGAGTGATCTTGCTGCCGTGAAAAAACAACTCGCCGACGATGCCGCAAAAGCTGCCAAAAAGAAGGAGGAAGACGAGAAAAAGAAATTCTCAAAGCCTCAAAATAAGTTTGGAGGGGAATTCTTTTGGGACGCAGCAACGGGAACCGAGAACGACGTTGTCGAAGACCTGCGCGGCGAGTTCTCGTCCGGCACGAAGCTGCGCCAATCGTGGATTTGGATGCAAGGCACCGTGTACGACATGATCGAATATCGAATGACGTACGATATCGGAACCGGCAATCTTAAAGACGTCTATGGCGGATTCTACAATCTCCCTTGCGGTGTGGATGTCCGACTTGGACACTTTAAGGAGCCGTGGAGCATGGAAGAGCTTTCGACCTATAAATCCACGCCCTTCATCGAGAAATCGCACGTCAACAACCTGAAAAACATCGTTGGCGGGCGCAACAATGGATTGATGTTCAGCAATTGGCGCGAGGCGGATCGCTACACGTGGGCGTGTGGGGTTTTTGCCGCAAGCATGAAAGAGGATAGTTTGGATTGCTTCGGCGACGAGAGCAACATTGCGTTCACGATTCGAGGCACGTGGCTCCCCTATTATTGTGAGACTTCGGACGGACGGAAGTACCTCTGGCACCTTGGTTTGGGCTACTCGTATCGTGTGTATGACGAGGAGAACGCCTCAAAATACGGAACGAACATCAATGTTCGCCCCGGCTCTCAAATCGCCCCCGAAACGATGAAGACCGGCGCGCTCATAGGAATGGAGTCAATGAACGCGTTCTCTTTCGAAACCGCGATCGTGCGCGGACCTTGGTCGCTCGACTGCGAGTATATGCTGCTCGACATTGACGACAACTTGTGCGACGGCGCGACCGTGCAAGGCGGATACATTCAAACGTCGTGGCTTCTCACGGGGGAAAGCCGAAACTATAAAAAGTCGGGCGGGTTCTACGGCGGCGTCAAGCCAAATTCCCCCTTCATTCGTGTCTGCCGAGACGAGATGGCTATTTTCTCCGGTCCTGGCGCGTGGGAAATAGCATACATGTTCGGGTGGATTGATCTCGACGATCTCGCCGTCGGCTATGATTTCAACAACGGCGGCATCGGAACCTCTTTCTCCCACACGATCGGGTTGAATTGGTATCTCAACGAGAATTGCCGAATCATGTTCAACTATTGCCACGCAGAGACCGAATACGCCGGCTCGAACGCAGGACGCACGGGGCGCGAAGACGTCTTTATGAGTCGGTTCCAAGTTGTGTTTTGATTTGTGTGCGAGTCGCGGAGGAGAGAACCCGTAATGGGGGGGGCTCGAGGCGACAATACGACAAAAAAGTGATAAAAATTTTTAGGGGGGGGCTTGAAGAAATTTCGCTTTGTGCTACAATACTCACCGTTGCCTCGATAGCTCAGTCGGTAGAGCAAGCGGCTGTTAACCGCTGGGTCCTAGGTTCGAGTCCTTGTCGAGGCGCTTTTGAGGAAAAACTGCTTTTTTCGGGCAGTTTTTCTTTTTTTCTTGCTTTTTGGTGGCAAAATCACTTCCATTTATTCCTCTTTTGTGGTAGAATGTAATTCGTGTCTTGTGTCCTGTTTCCGTATTATTGGGAGAGAGTGATAATGTTGTTGAAAAATATACCAGCGATTTTATATCCGTTGCGTTTAAATAGTCCGTCCTCCACAACTTTTTGGACTCGCTCGGAGAGGAATACTCCGTGGGGGCGCTTTTGTATGAGTGCGGTCGTTATATCGCTCCTCTTCGTGTGTGTCCCGACCGTTGCGAACGGAAACGAAAATCCAATCCTCACGCGCTATTTGAAGTTCCAAGAGACGTACGAGAAACGGGTTGAATCCATCGCGAAGTGGTGTGAAGAAAACGACATGCCGACGCAAGCGCAAAAGACGCGCGATCTCTTGCGAGGAACGTTCTCTGGCGACAAAATCTACGTCGCGGAGCTTCCTAAGGAGATTCTGGACGACACCCCGCCTGCGCGCGCCTCTGCGAAAAGTTCGAAAAGCACGAAAAAGAAGAAGTCCTCCAGCAAGAAAGAAAGTGCGTCTGACTCGGAAAAAGACGCCAGTTCCTTCGATGGTGTCGCGAACTTGGAAGAGGAATGGGAAGCGAAAATCAAAGACCTTAAGGACGAAGCGGCAGGCTACTTGTTCACTCTCGCAAAACGTGCCGTCAAAATGGGGTATGCGGGCTTCGGATTCGACCTCCTCATGCGCGCGCTCCAGGAGAATCCTGATCATTTGGCTGCGCGAAAAATCCTCGGTTACAAAAAGTTCAAAAATCAGTGGCTCACGGATTTTGAAATATCGCAGTACAAAGCGGGCAAGGTTTATCACGAACGCTTCGGCTGGCTCCCAAAAGGACAAGTGAAACGCTACGAAAATGGCGAGCGTTTCTTCAATGGCAAGTGGATTTCTGCCGAGGAGGATGCTCAATATCACGCCAATATCGAAAATGGTTGGATTGTTGAGACGCCGAATTATATTATCGTCACAAATCATAGCATCGAGGCGGGCGTGAAAATTGGCAACGAGCTTGAGAAACTCCACCGTGTGTGGAAACAACTTTTCATGAGATATTGTTTTACTGAGCTGCAAGTCAATCTTCTCTTCGAAGGAAAAGGGAGCGCTGCCATTCCGGGGCAAAAGCACAAAGTTTGCTATTTTAAGACGCGACAAAACTATATCGAGTGCCTCCAGGCGCAAAATCCAAACATCGCATCGTCTGCGGGAATGTACTCTCCGCGATACAGAACTGCCTACTTTTTCGCGGATGAGCAATTCGATATTCGCACCATGTATCACGAAGCGACGCACCAGCTCTTCGACGAAACGCGCAAAACCGACCCCAAAGCGGGCGTCGACAGCAATTTTTGGATCATCGAGGGAATTGCCGTTTTTATGGAGTCGCTCAAGGATACCGACGGCTTTCACACGGTCGGTGGATACGACGACCAGAGGATGATTATCGCCAGATATCGATATAATTTGCAACAATACTACATTCCTCTCGAGCAAATGTCGAAAATGAAGATAAAGGCGTTCCAAAACCATCCAGAGGTTTCGAAGTTGTACAGCCAATCGGCTGCGCTTGTGCATTTTATGGTTTATTACGACAATGGCAAGTATCGCGACGCGCTTGTTGCCGTCCTGTTTGATGTGTATACGGGGAAGAGCAACGACCAAACGATTCCTAAATACTTGGGCAAGTCGTATTCGGAACTGGACAAAGAGTTTGGGATGTTTATTTCCCAAAAGACCGAAGAATTGAAGAATTGGCGAATCGAATAACGACCATACGAACCATGCAGCCAGATCCCCAACTCATCCGCGCGTTGTACGAGAGATACCTTTCACAAAAGAGCGCCGAGGTTTTCACGTCGAACCTCGCGCCGCTTCGTGCAGAGGAAATGTGCGTTTTGGACTTAAACAACGTCGTTGGACGAAGCGCTTACGCACACGACTATATCCACCAGAACCACCTTGGTCTCGTCCTTCTTGCGGGTGGGATTGGTTCACGCCTGGGTGCCGACACTCCCAAAGGGTGCGTCGGCGTCACGCCCGTGAGGAAAAAGTCTCTCTTTCAGGTTCACTTCGAAAAAATCAACGTTTTGCGGAAGATTTATGACGTTGCCATTCGAGTGTACCTCATGACGAGCACTCCTCTGATCGAGGAGACGGAAGGATTTTTGCGCCAACACGACTATTTTGGTTTTCCTCCTGAGAATCTTTTCATTTTTACTCAACACGAGATGCCCGCGATTTGCCCTGAGGACGGCAGCTGTTGTTGGTCGGCGCCAGGGCAAATCTATTTTGGTCCAGATGGACACGGTGGGCTTATTTCCGCGCTGCATTCTTCGGGGGCGTTTCGCGATATGGAGCGTTGTGGAATCGAAACGCTCCAGACGTTTCACGTCGACAATCCACTGGTTCCGCTCATGAACGAGGAGTTTCTCGCCTTCCACCTCCAAAAGCGCAGCGAAATGTCTTCCGTCGTCATTGAAAAACAGACCGCACTCGAGGCGGTTGGGAACGTCGTGCGCGATGGGGAGCAGCTTCGAGTGATTGAATATATGGATTTTCCACGGGAAATTGCGGAGCTGATGGATTCCGAAGGGCGGCTGCTTTATCATGCGGGGAGTATTGGCGTCCACCTGATCGACGTTGCGTTCCTCAAAAGAATGGCGGGGAGGGTGAAGGCGGATCCTGAATTTCTCCCGTACCACTTGCCAGTGAAGAAAATTTCAACGACGGAAGGTCCGAAATGGGCGATCAAACCCGAGCGATTTATTTTTGATATTCTCCCTCACGCGCAGAATCCCGTCGTTGCGCGCGTCGCGAGAGAGGACGCTTTCGCAACGCTCAAAGCGGAAGTCCCGCCGGTTCAGGAACATTTAACTCGGCTCTACACCGCGTGGCTCCGACGTTGCGGCGCGTTGGACGATAATTTCACGCCGTCGTGTGTCGAGATAGCGCCCGATGCCGCCTTGGACGAAACGACGCTTTTGAGCAAGCTGCGTGGAGCGCGTTTTTTTGAGCCGAACCTTTATATCGACGAAGAAAGCCTCGTGGGATGAAAGTCGTTTGCCAACTGGTTCACTCTCTCCACGTGGGAGGCGCGGAGATTCTCGCCTCCGCCATCGCGAGAAAATTGCGATCGTCGGAATGGGATTTTATTTTCGTTTGCCTCGATGAGTTGGGCGTCCGGTCCGAGTCGCTTCGAAACGAAAGATTTCACGTCGAAACGCTCGATCGACGCCCGGGTTTGGATCGTGCCTGCCTCCAACGCTTGCGTGAGATTTTGCGCGAATATCGTGTCGACCTCGTTCATGCGCACCAATACACTCCCTTTTTTTACGCGCTCGCTTCGCGTGGTTTGAGACGAACGCCGCCGCTTCTTTTCACGGAACACGGTCGTTTTTATCCCGACATTCCGAATTGGAAGCACAAAATTTTCAACCGACTTCTCATTGGCTCGCAAGATCGCGCCACCGCCGTTAGCGATTCCGTACGGCTTGCCGTCGAGAGGTGCGAGGGAATCTCTGCGTCGCGAATCGACCTTATTTATAACGGCATTGATGGAGAGCGTTTCCTCCCCAATCGCCTGACTCCTGAAGAAAAAGGAGACCTGCGACGGTCGCTTGGCGTTGCGGAGAAAGAGAAGGTCATTCTTCTCACGGCACGTCTCGATCCGATCAAAGACCACAGAACCGCGCTTTTGGCGTTCCAAAAACTCTTGCAGACGCCGTTGGAGACACCAGTCGTTTTACTCATGGCGGGCGACGGTCCGGAGCGCCGCGCGTTGGAGGAATATATTCTCGAGCTTGGTTTGAAGGATCGCGCTCGACTTCTGGGGGAACGAAACGACGCTGCCGACCTTCTGCAAATTGCGGACATTTTTCTTTTGACGAGTGTGAGCGAAGGGACGCCCCTCACGCTCCTTGAAGCGATGGCGTCGCGAGTTCCCATTGTCGCAACGCACACCGGCGGCATCCCGGAGATCATTTCTTCCCCAACCACCGGACTTTTGGCTCCACCTCAAAATCCAGACGAAATTGCGGGACACCTGAGGACGCTCCTCGTTCATGAAGATGTGTCTCACGAAATCGCACAAAACGCCCGCGCGGTTTATAGCGAACGTTTCACGGAAATTCAGATGCTCGCTGCGTATGAGAAAATCTACAAAGAGATGCTTTTTTAGAATGGTGTAGTTGAATTTTATAACGCCTTGCGTTAGAATTTCCCCTTCCGTCCGCCGTCGGAGCTACGCACTACGGCTCGTAAAGTGTCACACAAAACGGGATTTTAAAGGAGAATGAGTATAGAAAGTGCTATAATACTGGGGTAGTATGGAGATGATGCAGATTTAACGTAACGCAGAGGCGGTAGAATCATGACGGACGGAAGGATCGTTTGACGCTTCATCCAGAACTGCGCTACGCACCGTTCTCGGCTCCGGTAGATGAATATGCTCTTTTTGCCTTTTAGCCACCAAAATTTGAAGGCACCTGATTGTTCCGTTTTTTATGGACAAGCCTTGACAAATCAACATTGTTGCTGTATAATGTTACTACTTGGGTCTGTTCATGCGCGCAAATCCTATCCGCGAGACAACGGATCACGAAAAAAGGAGTCTAATGTTTAATAAACTTTTAACTTTGATCACGAAAGGAGAGCACGAGAGGTTTTTCGATAACGTCGAAAAAATCAATGCTTTTGTGTCCACAACAGACAATTTTTTAGAATTGCTTTTGCAAATTGGAACGATCCCAGAAAGTATTGCGCACGATTCAACCGGGGAAAAACTATTTGCTAAAGCGTCTGACGCCGTTCTGTCGCGCGCTTTTCGTGAGTTAGGACTAAAATCAACGGTGCTATCCGAAAGAGGAGATGCCGCAGACGTAATCGCGCAATCCCACATCTTTGGCTATACGCTTGTTGCAGACGCAAAGACATTTCGTATGAGTCGTACCGCCAAGAATCAGAAAGATTTTAAGGTTTGAGCTTTGGCTGCTTGGCGCGAAGACCACGATTATGCCGTATTGTGCTCACCATACTTTCAATATCCACGCTCGCAGAGTCAGGTATACGCGCAAGCAGTCGATAATAACGTCTGTTTGTTGAGTTGGGAGCATTTGCTGTCCCTACTTTCTCGGGGCATAAAAGAAAACGAGCACATCAATCTTTCTTCGCTGTGGGGTTTTGGAGAAACGCTTTCGCATAAAGTGGTTGTTGCCGAGAAGAAAAAGTGTTTCATTCGCAATTTCGATGCCTTCTTGGCGTCCTCCGTCGGGCTGACGCTGTTGGATTTTGATCGAGTTTTAGCCTTATGCGTTAAAGATATAGCACGCCGTGGAGAGGTTGAAAAAGCGTATTGGGAAAATGAACGCAAAAGAATAACCACTTACACTCGCGAGCAGGCTATCTCTGAACTGATAAAAAGCAGGAAGATTGATGAGAGAATCCAACAAATTGACGCTTATATAAGGGGAATCCAGCGTGATTGACTTAGATACGATTGTTTGCGGAAACTCGGTGGAATTGATGAAAACATTTCCAAGTGAGTACTCGCACGCGATTATTTCAGACATCCCCTATGGAATAGGTTACGATGAGTGGGATGTGCTGCACAATAACACCAATTCGGCATTGGGCGGCACGTCGACCGCGCAAAATAACGCGGGAGCTATATTCAAACGGCGTGGAAAACCTCTGAATGGGTGGAGTAGTGCCGACAAAAGAATTCCTCTTGAATACCAAAAATGGTGCTCCTCTTGGGCAGAAGAGTGGCTCAGGGTGTTGAAGCCTGGAGCGTCTTGTTTGATTTTTGCTGGACGACGTTTTGCCCATAGGTGTATCGTCGCTCTCGAAGACTCTGGATTCACCTTTAAAGACATGCTGGCTTGGGAAAAAACAACCGCCCCACATCGCGCACAACGAATTTCAGAAATATACAAACGTCGTGGAGACGACGAACAAGCCGAACTGTGGGAAGGCTGGCGGGTTGCTAATTTGCGACCCCTCTTTGAACCAATATTGTGGTTTCAAAAACCCTACAAAATTGGTGGAACTCTCGCGGACAACGTCGCCGAATACGGCGTCGGCGCGTGGAACGAGACCGCGCTCTCAACATATTGTACGCGACGTTCCTCTACAGGGAGCGGCGCAAACTCGAATATTTTGTCCGTACCTTGCGATAAAACCGATCATGGTCTGCACGAAACGCAGAAACCGCTTCGGCTTATGGAATGTCTCGTCTCACTTGTAACTCAAGAAGACGCGATCATCATCGACCCGTTCGCAGGGTCAGGCACGACATGTTTGGCTGCCAAAAACCTCCGTCGCCACTATATTGGTATCGAAATAAACGAGAGCTTTGTCGCAGTCGCTAGAAATCGCTTGAGTACGGCTCAGCTTGCACTGGATTTTGCCCCGGCTCTCAAGTGATCCTGTTTTTATGCTCCTCGTGCTTTATAATACTTCGCGCTAAAATTTCTGTTCCGTCCGCCGTTGGAGCTACGCACCACGGCTCGCAAAGCGTCGCATAAAACGGGAATTTAAAAGGAGAACGAGTATAATCCCAGGTCTTGTCAGAAATTTAAGAAGTGCTATAATCTGGGGTAGTATGGAGATGATGCCGATTTAACGTAACGCGGAGACGGCAGAACCATGACGAACGAACAGATGACTTTCACGGACTACGAATATTCCCTCAGAAAACGGGGCACGAGGCGTGAAGAATTTCTGCGGAAAATGGAAGAAATTATTCCGTGGGCTGCGTGGGTGCAGATGATTCAGCCGTACGTTCACACCATCGCGGGTACGGCGGCGAACGTGCATGATTCGGTCGGGAAGATGAACGCCTGTCGAAAATCGAACAAAACGTACACCGGAATCGACTGAGAACGCGATATTGAGCGTCGCAAATCGTCGATTCGCAGCAAGGTGGTGTACCGAGGTCTGGTCAAAAACATGAATCGATTCAACGTTCTTTTTGGTCTTGCGAACCTTTTATAATACTTCGCGTTGAAATTTTCGTTTCCGTCCGCCGTTGGAGCTTGCGCACCACGGCTCGCAAAACGTCGCGTAAAACGGGAGTTTTAAAGGAGAACAGGTATAATGTGCGTTCGCGCAGGTCAAAAAACTCGATTTTGCGAGGGATAATACGCCCATTTTTCAACGATTTTGCACAAAACTACAACATATAGATTTGTTTTGAAAAAACAACTTTCGCGGAATCCTTCCTGACAAAATCAGGGAATTGTTCAGCGGTTCCCTAGCAAACGGAGTGAGCAGGCTACAAGTTTTTTGAAGGAGAGTTTGAGAAGAAATAATTTTCAAAAAATTTCCTCTTGAGAGGTTGGAAGGTCGAACTTTTTGATTTTTGGTCTTGACTTTTTAAGGTGAAAATTGTATCATAGTGCGCCACGCTCGTGGGGGGCGTAGGCGGAGAGCGTAAAAAGAAAGCGTCTTATGATGTTTCGCATTGAATTTTTCGGTTTTGCCTGCCGTTGGAGCGACGCGCGATGGTTTCCGAAACTTCGTGAAAACCGAAATTTAGGGGAAAAGTGTTATAAAAGACGGTTTTTGGTGCGATAACCATAACAAAGTTGGGGAACGGAATTCATGTCGGAATTTGCGAATAATCGGGGAAACAAAGACTCGCACATGAGGGAGATGCAGGACGAACCGCTCTCCCACGTGGGGCGGGTTCTCACGGTCATCAGTCTCCTTCAACAGGGGTGGTACACGCCCTCGGAGCTTCATCAACTCGTGGCGCCCGAGAAGCAGGAGAGAACAATCTATCGAGATATCGAGGAAATTCAGCATTTTTTGCGTGAGCCATTGGTCAAGAATCATAAAGGAGAGTATCATTTTCCAAAAACCTCCTTTCCTTTTTTGCACTCTATTGAAGTGGCGGTTGAAGATGGAGTCTCCCTCTTGCTTTTAGGTCAGGTCGGCTCTGGCAAGCCGGGATCCATACCATATTTGAATGCATCAGTGCCGTTGATCGAGAAATTTTCCAGTGGACTTCCAGATGAGATTCAAAAGGCCGCAGAGGAGCAGGTTCGAAACGTGCATATCCACATTGCTCCCACAGCGCCAGCGCACAGTCGAGATTTTTTCTTTCAAATCCTCTGGGCGAGGCAGAATTGCATAAAAATTAGTGTCGAATACGGCAGTGTTTTTGAAAATACATCTATATGCACAACGATATGTCCATATCATATTCACTTTAATCGTCACGCATGGTATGTCACAGGTTATTCAACGTTTCATAATGAAGTGCGCACTTTTCACCTGGAACGTATTCAAAATCTAAAAATCAACCCGAATGCGACTTTCGTTCCCCCATTCGGCTGGTCGTACGAGAAATATCGCGGAAACGCGTGGAATATGATTCGCGACGAGGAAGATGTTGAGGTCGAGTTGTTGTTTTCAAAGAAAGTTGCTAAAAATATTAAAAGCGTCCAATGGCACGAAACAGAACAGGCACACTTTTATTCAAACGGCACCCTCGCCTATCGCGTTACGGTCTCGGGTATCAAAGAAATCCTCTGGTGGGTCTTTGGATACGCCGACGAGGTCGAAGTGATTCAACCGCAATCGCTCCGCGACGAAATGAAACGACGAGTTCGGAATCTCGCCAAGATTTATGGGATTGGCGAAAATCAAAATTCCACGTTCGAGAATCCAGACTGACGAGAGCGTGAGTGACATCTGGTGTTGTGTCAGTTTTATGATACTTCGCGTTGAAATTTCCCGTTCCGCCCGTCGTTGGAGCTACGCACCACGGCTCGCAAAACCTCGCGTAAAACGGGTATTTTAAACGACGATGAGTATACAAACTCAATCGGTCTGACTCGCGATTCGCCAACCTTTGAGAGGATACATTTTTGAAAATTTGTTTCCTCTCAAACTCTCCTTCAAAGAACCTATAGATCGCTCACTACGTTGGCTAATCCTGTTTTTTTGACACAGCCCTAGGGAGGGCTTGCGTAATACGTCACATGGGGTATAATGCAGGATTGAGCCGTGATGGTTCCTGATTCAATGGGTTCGTTCGAGGCTGTTCGATTTTTGTTTCCAATCCTCGTGCCCCCTCCACGACATGAACGCCATGTGGAGCCGGGCGCGATTTTGACCCCCATTTTATCCCACCGAAGGAAATTTTATGAAAAAATACTCCCAATTTCGCAGTCGGATTTCGCGCTTCTTTTGGTTTGTCGTTCTCGTGTGCTCGTTCGCCGCGTTCGCTCGGGCGGAGACCTTTGGCGATGGAGACGTCGTGTGTTTCTACGGCGACAGCATCACGCATGGAGGGCGATTCCACTACTATATCTATGACTACTACCTCACACGCTTCCCCGAAAAAAATATCACCTTCGTGAACGCTGGTGTTGCGGGTGACAACGCGGGTGCCGCCATGACGCGCATTGAGGAGGACATTTTCGTGAAGAATCCCTCGCACGTCGTTCTCATGTTCGGTATGAACGATGTCGGGCGCGGAAATTATGTGGCAGATCCCTCGCCGGAACAGTCGAAACGCCAAGAAAATGCCCTTCTCGCGTACGAACGAAACATGAAGCAACTCGTCTCCGCGCTGTGTGAGAAAAACGCTCCCACCCTCATTTTCTTGACACCTTCTCCATTTGACGACACGGGAGAGAACGATCGAAATAATAATCAACCGGGGTGCAACGGCGGCTTGGGACGATGTGCCGAAATCGTGAAAAACCTGGCGGACGCGTTGAATTCGCAAGAGTCGACGTCGGGAGGGGCGCAAGGTGTGCCGCTTGTGGTTGATTTTCACGATCAGATGACAACGCTCAACCTCGCGAAACAAGCAACGAATCCGCATTTTACGCTCATTGGACCAGACCGCGTTCATCCGGGCGCAACGGGGCACTACGTGATGGCGTGGCTTTTTCTCCGGGCGCAAAACGCTCCCAGTCTCGTCTCGCGTGTCGAAATATCGGCAGACGACGCCACCATTGCGAGTGTCGAGAACGCGCAAGTTTCTGAGTTGCGGCACGAGAATGGCGCCCTTTCCTTCTGCCTTTGCGCCAACGCACTCCCTTGGCCAATCGAGTCGGGAGGGCGCGCCGTGTTGGAGTTTGTCCCGCTCGCGAAAGATTTGAACCAAGAGATTTTGCGTATTCGACACCTCCCACCGGGGCAATACGCGCTCAAAATTGATGGAATTTCGGTTGGCGAGTATTCTTCCGAGCAGTTTGACGAGGGCATCGATCTTGCGTTCAATGAGAAAACGCCGCAGTACCAACAGGCGCAGCGCGTATTGGCGCTTTCGAACGCGCGGGCGGTAGACGAACGACAATTGCGCAACTTGGCGGCAGTACGCTGGTTTTTGAGATTGCGGCACATTGACCCAGACGATTTGGAGAGCGTACGCGCATTTTATGAGGCGCTCCCCAATAAAACGGGATATTTCGAAACGAAAATTCCGAACTACGTTGACACTTGGTCGAGCCACGCTGAATGGGAGAAAAAAGTTGCACATCAAACCACCGCAGTCCGCGCTGCCGCGCAGCCTCTCGCCCGGATGTATGAAGTGCGCCAGATCGAGAGCGCTTCAAAATAGAGTTTCCCCAATGTCGTTTTTTCGCGAAAGAGATACATCTTCATTGTGGAAATTCCGATACCAAAGAGAGCGAGTCGCACCACGGCTCGCGACGCATTAATTTCAACATCCGATATCAAAGAAAGATGAGTGCAGAAGCAATGACGACGCCCGCTATTTTGTCGCCAAACGAACGCATTTTTGCGATTGACGTCTATGGTCTCGTGTATCAAGTTTTCCACGCGCTGCCGGAGATGAAGGGGCGCGATGGCGAAAACGTCAATGCGGTCTTCGGATTTCTTCGCGACATATTCCTCATTTTGGAGAAGCACCACCCGGATCGTCTTTTTTGCGCTTTCGATCTCCACGCCCCGACGTTTCGCCAGGAGATGTATTCAGAGTATAAAATTCAGCGTGAGAAAATGCCGGCGGAACTCATCGAGCAGATTCCGCGCATTCGGGAGTGTCTCGAAAAAATGCGCGTCCCTATTTTGGGAAAAGAGGGGTTTGAGGCGGACGACATTTTGGCGTCGTTGGCGCAAAAGGCTGCCTCTTTGGGGGGGAAGTGCGTTCTCGTCACGAGCGACAAGGACGCGCGCCAGCTGCTCAACGACTCCGTTTCGATCTATAGCCTTCGGCGCGATTTGTTTCTGGATCGTGATTTTCTCCTCGAAGATTGGGGAATTCCTCCGGAACAGGTGGTTGATTATCAAGCGCTTGTGGGGGATTCCTCCGACAATATCCCGGGCGTGGCTCTCATTGGTCCGAAGATTGCGCGCGAGTTGCTCCAAAAATTTGGCTCCCTCGACGAAATTCTCAAGCCGGAGAATCTCGATGCGCATTTTGGTACGAAACCTTCGAAACGCAAGACCAATTTGCTTGAGGGGCGCGAAGTTGCCGAGCTGAGCCGAAAATTAGCGACGCTGCGGACGGACGTTCCGTTGGAAATCGATTGGGAGTCGGGTCGCCCTTCTCACTTCGACTATCTCGCTCTCATCCCGCTTTTCGAGCAATACAATTTTCGAAGCATGATTTCAAAGGCGGAGAAAATGGGGTCGCAAAATCTCCTTTTCGAGCAGCCCGCGCAAGCGTCCGCGCCTGCCGTTGCCGAGAAGAGCGTGCATGTCGAGGTGGCTTCCTCCCCCGCTGCGCGCGAGGAAATCGTCTCCAATCTCCCGCCGTTTGGGGTGTCGTTCGAGGCGTTCGAAACGGAGGATATCTTGGTTTTTCCTCCCGACCTTTTTTGTTCGACCGTTTGTGACGAGATTTTGGAGGACGCAACCCCGGCGCTTGCGCTTTTTGAGTCCCGACGCACGCAATTGGAGTCTTTTTTGAACACACATCGCGCGGAGATCGAAGATTCGAACATCGTCAAAACGGGCTTTGATCTCAAGATCGCGTACAAAATTTTCGACAAGTTGGGAATTGCCGCGTCCGGTCCCTTTTTTGACATTCTCATCGCGGCATACCTCCTTCATTCTGGCGAAGATATCGAGTCCCTCGAGAAAATCGTGACGCTTTATTCCTCGCTCGCGCCCTCTTTTTCGAACGAAAAGGCGAATTCTGCCGAAGCGATCGAGGCGCTCTTCCGACTTTTTCGACAAGAATTGCGCGAGAATCACTTCGAAACGATTGCTGCGCGGCTTGAGTTCCCACTCGTTCGCGTCCTCGCTCGCATGGAGACGGCAGGTATTTTCGTCGATAAAAGCCGCCTAAAACAAATTTCGGAGGAGTTCCACGCTCAAACAGACGCGCTGCGCTCCGAGTTGTATCAATTGATCGAGGGGAGCGAGAACGTTTCGCCCGAGACGCTGCGCGTGAATTTGAATTCTCCCATCCAACTTCGGAATATTTTGTACGATCGCTTCCACTTGGAGGTTTTGCGCAAAACGAAAACCGGTCCAAGCACAGACGCCCAAACACTCGAGGAGCTTTCGGAGAAACACCCATTCCCTGGGAAATTGCTCGAGTATCGCCAACTCGTCAAACTTCAAAACACGTACGTGGACGCGCTTCCGAAACTCGTGAGTCCGATTGATGGACGGATTCATACAAAATTTAACCAAGCCGTGACGGCAACGGGGAGATTGAGTTCGAGCGAGCCGAACCTCCAAAATATTCCCGTGCGCACGGAGGCGGGGCGTTTGATCCGCAGCGCCTTTGTCGCGCGACCGGAAGAGTGGTTTTTCGTGTCGGCAGACTATAGCCAGGTCGAGTTGCGCGTCCTTGCGCACTTCTGCGGCGACGAAAATCTTTGCTCCGCCTTCAAAAACGGAGAAGATATTCATACTCGCGTGGCGGGGGAAATATACGACGTTCCGATCTCGGAAGTGACAAAAGATATGCGCCGAACGGCAAAAACCGTCAATTTTGGCGTCATTTATGGGCAAAGCGCGTTCGGACTCGCGAAGCAGCTCAAGATTCCGCAGTCGGATGCGCGACATTTTATCCAGGAATATTTTGCGCAGTTCCCCTCGATCGCGACTTTTCTTGAGTCCGTTCTCGACCAAGCGCGTGAGCGTGGTTGGGTTTCGACGCTTTTTGGACGCCATCGCTTCATCAAAGGTTCCGTCGCGCGCGACAGGGCAGGGCAGTTGAATCAGGCGGGGAGAATGGCCGTCAACACCGTGATTCAAGGAACGGCAGCCGATCTCATAAAGCTATCCATGCTCAAAGTCGACCAACGTCTGCGTGACGAACGACTCGACGCGCGGTTGCTCCTCCAAATTCACGACGAACTTTTGCTAGAGGTTCCGCCTCACGAATTGGCGCAGGTACAAACCCTCCTGCGCGAAGAAATGACGTCCGTCTGGACGCTCAACGTGCCGCTCAAAGTCGATATGGAAGTCGCGAAAACGTGGGATAAATAGGTGCGCTCGCCTTTTTTGGAATATCGTTCCTCATTTCCTTCTTTTGCGGCAAGGTAGGCAGAAAATGGTACCATTCTGCTCGTCATAATGGATTTTCGCCTCAACGTCAAAAACGTCGCGGAGGAGTTGAGGGGTCAGGACGTCCCTCAGCTTCCCTGAAGAGCAAATTTTCCCGTCCCGCATCGCAAAAAGGTAGTCCGCATAGAGCGCTGCCATATTGATATCGTGAATCGAAATCACGACCGTTTTGCCCAACTCTGCGTTCAAGCGCCGAATGCAGTCCAGAATCTCCAGTTGATTCGGCATGTCGAGATACGTGGTTGGCTCATCCAGAAAAAGATACTCCGTTTCCTGCGCGATAAGGAGCGCAATCCAAACCAACTGCCGCTGTCCCGAGCTGAGTTCCCGAATGGGGCGATTCCGCCAGTCGAGAGTGTTCGTCATACGCAGCGCATTTTCTACCGCAGCACAATCCTCTTCACGCAGCGACTCAAAGAGCTTCAAGCGCGTGTAGCGGCTATAAAAAACCAACTCTTCCACCGTCAGATCGTTCGGTGCGAAGTTCTCCTGAAAGAGAATTCCGATTTTTCGAGAGCGCTCGACCGTACTCATTTCGTCGAGATTCTGGTCTCCAATCCAAATACTGCCAGACGCGAGACGAAGCTGCCGCGCGAGCGCTTTGAGGAGCGTGCTTTTTCCGCAGCCATTCGGTCCAATGAGAACGTTCATGCAGCCGGCAGGAATCTCGAGGGAAAGGTTTTCAAGGACGGGTTGCGGGCGAGATGGGTAGGAGACGACAATTTCACGCACGGAGATGCCGTTGTTTTCGATTCTTTTTGTACTCATTTTTGTAATCATAGTTTGCCGAACTCCTTCTTCCGACGCATCATGAAGAGGAAAAAAACGCCCCCGACCGTCCCAGTGATTGTGCCAACCGGAAGCTGAATCGGGTTGAGAGCCAGCCGAGAAATGACGTCGGCCAGTACCAAGAGCGCGGGACCCGCGAAGAGACACCCGACGAACATGCGGCGGTGCGGGCTGCCAACCAAGGAACGCACAACGTGTGGGACTATAAGACCTACAAAACCAACCAGCCCTGCCACGGCTACGGAGGATGCCGCTGCCATAATGCCGACGAAAGCAAGGAGGAAGCGCCATTTTTCGACATTCAACCCAAGCGAAGTGGCAGTTTGATCGCCGAGCATCAGGAGATCCAGAGGACGCGTAAGCGAAAGGCTCAGCACGACCGTCAAAATCGACCAGGGAAGAATCATGCGAACCTGAACCCAATTGGAGCCAATGAGCGATCCAGAGAGCCAGTTCATGGCGTTTTGCATGACGGAAATGTCGGAAATCATGTAGCGAAGCGCCGTTTGAACCGCGCTGGCGACAGCTCCCACGATAACCCCCGCAAGAATCAGGCGTACGGGGCTGGCTCCGTGGTTCCACGCAATCGCGTACACGACAAAAAACGCACCAACCCCGCCAAGCATGGCAAAAACAGGGATAAGCGGCACGAGCCACGGGAACAAAACAATAATGAGTGAGATCGAAAGTCCCGCTCCCTGGTTGATTCCAAGCAGATACGGACTCGCCATTTCGTTGCGCGTTATCGCTTGAAAAATACTGCCAGCAAAAGCAAGATTCACCCCGACGAGGAGTCCGACGAGTGTGCGCGGGACGCGGATTGACCACACGATCATTGTACTCACGGAAACCGGCTCGCCATCGGGAATACTAAGCTGCTCGCACGCAGTCTCGCCAAGAAGAAGTCGAAAGAGGAAGCCGGGATTCGCCCAGACTTCCGCGCTCACCAATGCGTGAAAAGCGTCTCGGGAAGTGGTTTTATACGCGCCTCCAGAAATTTGGAACACAATAGAAACTGCGATGATTGCAAGCGAAACGACCGCAATCATGAGCAGCGTCAGAAAATATTTTTTCCGACGTTCAGACCCGAACCGCGACGGCAAGTTGGATGAATTTTGCATCATTTTTTCGAGTAATTATGGGGTTTCGGAAGTGGAAGATTCCGCCTCACGCAGAATTTGCGCCAGCTCTTCACGTGAGAAAAGTTGCTCTTCCTTGGGGTAGTTTTGATCCTCACGGAACGGTCCGAATATTTCGGGATAAATTTGCTTTGCTGCCATTTCGACCTGAAAAAGGAAGTAAATCGGTCCCTGAAAAACCGCGCCGCCGAGATAAACTCGGTCGTTTTGGAAAGCTGGAATTGTGCGGGCGAGCGGGTCGTTCTTCAGTTTCAAAAGGTCTTTGAAACCGTTCACGTCGCCAACTCGCGCCATGATGATAATATCCGGATTGCACGCGACGAGCGCTTCCAAATCGGCAGCCGCCACCATGCCGACAACGTTTGTTTTGGGTTCCTTTGAGGATCGATTGTTGTAGGACTCTATCTCCTCGAACGCGTCCCGCGCGTCTACGATTTGGTACTGCGCCTGTCCAAAACCACCATGATGAAGCCCGAAGGGGGTGAAACTTTTATTCCTCCAATAGAGCAGTCCCACGCGCGGTTGTTTCCCTTTCGGAGGGAGTTTGCTCTGAATCTCGGCGGACATGCGGTCTGCCACGACCTTGATTTTCGCAACGACTTCCTGCTTCTGGTAGACTTGTCCAATTTTGTCACTGAGTTCCCAAAGCGAGTACACTTCGTAATTTTGATAGCTTGGCAACTCTTCGATCTCTTCCTGAAATTTACGTTGCTCGGCATCCGGATTTTGCCGAGGCGGCGCAGTGGCGTACGGTGCAACTTTTGGGCGATCCAGAGGAAAATCGCGGCTTCCTCGATTGGCAAAGAACGGTCCGACGTTTGTGATAATTTCTTCAACATCGTTGCGAGACCACCCTTTCCACCCCATGACTTGGATGGGGTCCAGATGATGAATGTCGCATTGCAAGTGATAGAGCAACTCTTTGTCGAACGTCAGCCGCTCGGTAGAATCAAAAACGTTTCCGTTAATGACGTTCCAGTTCAATCCCGACGAGAACCCCGGAATTTGGGAATAAAACGCGCTGATTTCGTCCGTTTGATAGGATGTTTTGACGATTTTGTGTGCGTCCCGGGTTGCGACGAGCATTTCGTTATAGTTTGCGTCCCCCGTCATCACTCGCTCTGGCACGCGCTCAAAATGAACGGTTCCGACTGGCGACATTGTGACGGAGTAGCGGTATTTTTTCTCCACTTTCGTCTCTTTTAGAGCCGGAATGCCACCGTCCGAGCGTCCGTCTTTCCTCAAAAATGGAACGGTGGAGTAAAAAAGCGCCATCCCCAGCACGAGAAGGACGATAACATAAAGCAGTGCGGTTTTTAATTTTCGTTTAAGTTCGTTCATGGGAAATCTCCTGCAATTGGGCGAGTCCGGTTTGCATCTCCTTCTCGAGAATCCAACAGTTCGTGGGATAGAGCGGCTGAGGGGCAACACGCATAAAGTCGTTTCTGCGGCGCGAACCGGGAGGTGCATGTATTCGTTCGTGACGATTCAGAGTTGCCGCGTCTTTCTCCACAGGCGTCTCCGAACAAACTGCCATAAAGCAGCGCTCCGAATGCACGCATTTTGCGCAGACGCCTGCGGCTTTTTCCGTCAGACGGGCGCGAACGGCGGGCGTGATTCCCCTTTTTATGTCGTCAAAACAAGGCGAGAGATCGAAAAGCTCTTGAAAAGTGCTACGCGGGACCCAACCCAAGCGCTGAGCGTGCCGGTTCCCGCTATTGACCTCGCCATCTGGCCAGACATAAAAACCGATCGTCATTGGGTTGAACGGATCCAAGCGTTTCCGAGATGGTCCGGCATGAAACCCATCCAAATAATCTTCCGGTTCTGGAAACGTTCGACAGAGGCGTTCGAACTCCAGCAGGCGTTTTTCCTCGCGAAAAATCATCTCGATCATCGTACGATAGCGATGAAGCAGCCCACATGCAAACAAAAAATACTTTTCGGGAAGACCTTCGACGATATTCACGACATCCTTGAGAAACTCGCGATATTCACCAGCGCTCAGCGCAAGATGCGCGTTCGTGTAGCCACCGCCTTGGAGGGTCAGCTGCCCAATTCCGAAACCGTCGCAGCCAAGGTCGAGTGCAAGGAGTATCGTTTCTTTGAGTTGCATTCGATTCTTACGTGTCATGGTAAATTTGACGGGCACACAAATTCCGGCAGCGTGAAGGTTCCGAATTGCGGCAGTCGCGGCGTCGAAATTCCCTTTTCCGCGCGCCTCGTCGTTCGCCTCCCGCAGCCCGTCGAGGCTAATAGTGTAGCTGTCGGTTTTGCACTCGGCGAGAAGCTGAATCATTTCGTGCGTCAGTTGTTCGGGATTCGCGAGAAAGCTGATGTGGTCGAGGACGCCCTCGTTTCGAAACTCTTTGAGGTGCCGCAGAATTTCCGGCATATCTTTGCGCATCATCGGATTCCCACCGAGAAAGCCGATACCCCCTGTTCGATTCATTTTTCGCGTGAAATCGCAAAAAAGTTCGAGCACCTTCATCGCATCTTTCGGGCTATGCTCTCTTTCGTCGGGGCAAAGCGACGGAAGACGCCGTAGGCAGTGTGCGCAACGAAGATTGCAACGGTTCGTGATGTTCCACGCCATGCGCGTTCTCTCTTGCGGCGGATTCTCTTTGTTTTGTTTTTGATTTTCCATAAAAGTTTTTTGGGCGAGTGATTTT
>JAUNBK010000002.1:0-38871 GCA_030527105.1 Planctomycetia bacterium | reverse complement strand
ATTTTGGGAAAAAGTGATTTTGGGAAAATCGGAAAGCAGGAAAAAATCTCCTTGCTCGCCGATTTCCGCAGTATAAAAAATGTTTAACGCTTGAACGCCGCCGAGAGATCAACCGCTTCGGAGCCGTTTCGAGTCCCCATTGAGGAATGCACAGCTGGATCGATTCCATAGCTGATACGATGAACTGAGCCGTCACAAAACGCCATGCCGAAGGAACCCGAGTGCGCGCTTCCGAAGGGTGAGTAGGTGCCTGTGTAATCGACTTCGCTCACGGTGATTTGCATCCCCGTGGAGCGCGTCCGTTTCACCATGGAAATAGTGCCACTCAGACGCAAATTGACGGTGTCCTGCATGGGATTCGGTCCCGCAGAACGCTGATTGTCGCTGCAGCACCCTGCATACGCACTCCGTCCGTCGCCAATGACTGCATACGTCGCGCTGGAGGAGTCGCCGACCGCCGTGAAAGTGGCGTTCGTGCGGAGGTAGAAGTTCGGACAGACATATTTTTCGCCCAACATGTAGGTTTTGGAGGTGCCATCTGTGATATCTTCGATCGTGACGGATGTGCGTCGATGCATGATTCCGTCGGATTTGTCGCGCGCGTCGTTATTGCTCGTGTCCCAAGTAGAACTCCAACTGGAGGATTGCGTCCCATAGATATCGGCAAGAGCGCGTGGATCCGGATTGAAATAATATTGCCCGCTTGTGTAGGAGCTTGTTCCGAGGTTGCTTCCACTGTTGCCAGCGTAGTCCGATTTGCACACAGCATACGGCGAGGGAACATCGTCACTATTTATGAACGTTTTGTCGGAAAAAAGCGGAAGATTGTCACTCGTCGAGCGCCGCGAAGGGCAGAGAAACGTGGGAATTCGAGCTTGAAGTGTCTCCAAAGCGCCAGCTTTCTGTTTGTTGGTGAGCGACGACTTGTTGCCGTCCGCCGCCAACATGTAGATATCATTCTGCTCAATGAAAGGCAAAATGGAGAAGAGCCACGACCCTGGCTGCGACGCTCCCCCAGCCATGTCCGGGTCGCCGACGTAGGAGGGCCCCCACCCACCGGAGGGGAAAGAGCCAATATGATTCTCGTGATTGATGCAAGCGATCGCAAGCTGGCGCTGATTATTTTCGCATACGCTGCGCCGTGCCGCCTCGCGCGCCTGCTGAACTGCCGGGAGCAAAATCGCAACCAAAATGGTGATAATGACCATCACGACAAGCAGTTCGACGAGTGTAAAACCTTTGGAAAATTGTATTTTCATAATAAAAAACCCTTTATCATTAAAATTTTTTGAGAAATATAATACTTCGCGTTGAAATTTCCCGTTCCCTCCACCGTTGGAGCTTGCGCACCACGGCTCGCAAAACGTCGCGCAAAACGGGAATTTTAAACGACGATGAGTATAGTTACTTGATGTAGGTTCCGCGTTCCGTGATGGCAGTTTTGTCGAGTCGCCCCAACATAGCTTCCATAACTTCGGCCGAAATGCTGTATTTGACACGATGAACCGATCCGTCGCAAAGCGCCATGCCGCTCGTGCCCGCGTGCGCGCTTCCCCAGTTCGCCTGAGCATTGACACTCGTTAGATTTCCCTCGCTGTCCGTTAGATTCCAATCTTGAGTAATTGCATTTCCGTGCCCTAATGGATGGGTTCCCGCGTATGCGTACATCAAGTCCTCATTGCTTGTATTTTTGGTGTAAAATTGAGGCTGAATGAATTTTTCGCCGAGGAGGAACGTGTTTGAAGTTCCGTCGACTATACTATCAATGCTCACGGAGGATCGCGCGAAAATGACGCCATCCATGTCGTATGCGTCCGTACTCCAACTGTTGTTCCATCTATAGCCATTGTCGACCCAGGAAGACCAGAGGAGGGACATGTTTGTCACCTGCGGCGTGGTCGCGGCACCACTTTGTACCGCATAAACACCGGCGTTTCCGATGTAGTCTGTCTTCAGGACGTCCACAACGCCAGCCGCATTGATGCCAGCCCCTTCGCCCGGAGCCGAGGACGCGCCGCCCGTGTCCGGAAAGGCGGAGCAGTTCTGAACTCGCCTGCGCCACAGACCATTTTGGCACGGATAAAGACCCGCACTACGCCGCGAAGCGCAATAAAACGTGGGAATCACGGTCGTGACGGTCGTGTACGCGCCCTCCATTTGCTTGGTTGTGATGTTTTTCGGTTGCCCGTCTGCCGCCAACATATAGATGTCGTTCTGCTCAATGTAGGGCAAAATCGAGAACAGCCACGACCCTGGCTGCCTCGCGCCAAGCCCCATATCGGGGTCGCCAACAAAAAACGTGGTCCACCCGCCAGAAGGGAGTGACCCTACATTGTGCTCGTGATTCAGGCAAGCGAGAGCCATTTGTTTCTGGTTGTTTTCGCATGTGGTGCGCCGAGCCGCCTCCCGAACACGCTGGAGCGCAGGAAGCAAAAGTCCGACCAGAATTGTGATGATGACCATCACGACCAAGAGTTCCACAAGAGTAAAACCTTTTTTCATTTTGAATTTCCTTTCAATCTTTGCCACCGTTCGCGTTGAAACTCCCGATTTTAGCCCGTCGTTGGGGGGACGCACTACGGCTCATGCAGTTTCGCGAAAACTGGGTTTGTAATGTACGATATCTATATAAAGTGCGATGTGTGAAACAAGGTCAAAGATGCCATTCGACACGGCAAAACGAGCGTCGAGGCATACCTTCCCCGGTATTTCTACACAATGAATGATTCAGACGTGAGGCGACAATAGCGCGCCTTCAAATTATGAGAATATTCGTCCGAATAACGCTAGAATATTCTGCGAGATAGTTGCGATTTTGATCCACAGCGAGAGAGGTGTTCGAGCGGTGCGGCATCTTGTCCGTTGAAAGAGGGGCGCGGTGCGCATCGGTATTTTTTTGTGTCAAAGAGACGACCCCAGCGACAGGGTACGCACAAAGGCACCCACCCGGCGGAGGCGCATGAGGGAGCGAGTCCGGCGCACGCCAAAAGAGCACAATGCGCATCGAGTCGAGCCGCCACGCTGCAAGTGTCTGTCGGAGCTGCGCTGAGGAAAAACCCTCGCCGAGAGCCGTTCTCACCCACGATTTCGCGATCGAAAACGTGCAACTCGTGTTTTCTACAAAACGTACGGCTCGCTCCACGTCGACAGCCGATCCATCTCGCGACAAGGAGCGCAGCGCATTCAGAAGAAAGCCGTCCGACCTTTTCGTTTCACGCTCTTGAACGACGCAACGAGGCGAAACTCTCAAACGTTTCGCAAGGGCGTCTGCCGGGGAAATCCCCAACTGCGCCAAACCATTAGAAATTGCCCAGTCGGAGTTTTGATTATCGACCTTGTTTCTTCTCTCCCCCAATTTGCTTTCACGCTTGCGGAACGTCTCCGCCCGATGAAAGAGCACGGCACGAACAAGATCGCGCGACGCCTCCAGGCGCCCAAAGTCGCACTCTGAGCCGAAATTTTGGTTGCCGCCAGCATCGTGAGGTTTCGAGAGATGGGGGGATTTTTCTAGAAAACTTTGCGCACTCCCCCACCTGCACGGGAGCAAGCCCGCCAGAAAGACAAAACAACAAAGCGCAATTTTTCTCCACATTTCCACAATCTCCAACCCCCACTATCGTATATTTTACCCCAAGGGTGCGAAAAGTCAAGCGGGGGAAAAGCGGAAAAGAGAGATTTTTTGTAATTATAATACTTCTCGTTGAAATTTCCGGTGCCGTCCGCCGTTGGAGCTACGCGCCACGGCTCGCAAAGCGTCGCGTAAAACGGGAATTTTATACGAGAACGAGTATAAAAACTGCATCGATGGTACGATCAAACCGAGCACAGGGCGCATTTCTGCTAAAATTTAGCGATTGTATGGATTTTTTCTATTTTTCTGTTTAGCCATTTCCGATAGTATCTATTGTATGGGTGGTTTTTCTCCCTCCCACTTTCTTCTTGAAAGCGCGCATTGTTTTCGCTCGGGAGGAAAGGACACGCTGAATCCTACTCATATGGTGGCAATTGTCGAACGAGGTGAAATGATGAATACGAACAAAATAATATCCCTAATTTTGGTCCTTCTGGTTTTTGGGCTGGGATTTTTGTGCGCACAATGGGACATCTCGAAGGGCATAGAGAATGATTTTTCCGAAGAAGCTCTCCATGCAGAGGACTCGCCTTTGCGGGAGGAGGGGGGAGAGGAATATTTTGGGCTGACGCACCCAACCACGAGTCGCCCTACAAATGACAAAAAAGAGACGAGGCGCGAGACGCCGTCCGACTCTGTGGCGCTTTATGAGACCAACGCGACGGAAGGTTTTATGCCGATCGTGGAGTATGTTCGAATCGATATAGAACCAGCGGCACAGATGGTTGATCACGAAAGTGAGAAAACGAGCGAGAATCATAGTCTGGAAATATTCGATGGGGAACATGAAGCGCAGGAGTTCTCTCCTGTGGTCACGCCCATAGAGGCGATTGTTGCTCGACCCATGGGAGGGGAGACTATTTTGCCTGATTTGTCTGGACTGTCTAAATTTTCAGAGGGATTTGAAGAAGAGACGAAAGAAGCGCAGACGGATTTCGCCGTAGAAAATTACGTTGCGCCACGCGAAAAATCAGATGCACCAGATTCTTTTGTCGAACAAAACGCGCATGAGCCTCAAGGCATTTTCAAAAATTCCGGGGCATATCCAGTCGAGCAGACATCTCATTTGGCGCAGAGCCAAAGCGCGCCGCCTCGACGCCTGCCACAAGCGAGTGCCACCACCAGCGCAAAATTTCTCGTGAAAGCGCATAAAACAGAGATTCGCGAGATTTTGAGGAAAATTGTTTCACAATCGAACCTCCACATTTATGCATCGATTGATGTGCAAGGAGATTTTTCGTGCGACATTGAGAGCGCCGACGTCGACGAGGTGTTCCGACGCCTTCTGAGTGGGTCGGACTACGACTTCAAACGAGAGCAAAATTTTGTTTGGATTGCGCCGCGCTCGAGGATTCATCGCCATACCCGCTCTATTTTGGCGCGGAGCGAGCAGGATTTTGCCATGCGCCATGTCTCGGCACAGGATTTTGAACGCGTCGTGCGCCCCTGTTTGAGCGTTTGGGGATCGACACAAATTCTCGCCACGCGGAGAGAAACACTCCGTGTGCAGGATTTGGATGTTGTGCTCGACGATTTGGTCGAAATTCAGAAGCTCGTTGATGTTCCGAAGCCAGAATTGCGGTTGGATGTGTTTGTTTTTCAACACGAGACGGACGGATTCAAAAAAGGTCTCGACTTAAAAATGGTCGCAGAGAATCGTGGATTAATGATTCAAGAGATAGCAACGGATGGCGAAAAACCGAGTGAAAACGACTCATGGAGATTCCCTCTTGGAGGCAAAAAGAAGAAGACGAGTGAGTATCAAGCGTACGCCATTTCGCATCGCCTCGACACTTTTTTGATCGGAATCGAAGACCAACGGAACGTCCGCCTTGCCTCTCAGCGCGATGGTGCCGGGATGAAGCCAATTTTGGACGCGCCGATGGAGTTTCCCTTTGCGCTGCAATTGGACGAAAATCAAGAACCCTACGTTTTGACTCTTGTCGTGTCGGAGAATGCTGCGCAAGATGCCGAAACTTCGGACGAAAACGCCGCAAATGGGAGATTTCGCCTTGCGTTGGTGTGTCGTCCCGCAAACGCAACGGAGGCAAGCAGAAAAATGGTTCCCATCGAATTTTCCACAACGCTGGACTTGAATCATGGTTTGATTGTACAAAGTCCCATGGCGGAGTTCTCGAGGAAAAATACCGAGAAGAGAAAGAATCCCGTACATGTTCTCACGGCAAACAAAGTCGGAGTCGAGGCGGTTCTTGTCGCCGTGATTCGTGAGGAAGCGCCCTTGCGACCCGAGACGTATTTGACTTCTCTGGCAATTCGCGCGCTTGCGAAGCAGCAAGAAGTCGAGGGGTACGAACTCATGAAGACGCGTTCCGCCGAGAATTGCGCCACGGCAGCGCGGTGCTACGAAATCGCACAACAATTAAAAACGTGGGTGTACGACGTCAAAATTCGTTAGACTCCGCGTCCCTCGACACTTTTTTTGAAAAACGAGAGGAAAACGTCGAGAATGTCGTGGGTTTCGCCAGAATACAACATTCGGCAGCCGACGACGTCTTCGATTTCGTTGAGAACGGGTCGCTCGTCAAAGATGATATCGATTCCCGCAAAGTCGAGAGGGAGCGCCTCGCACACACACGCAACGATTTTCTCCTCTTCCGCATCTAATTCGTAAGGGGAGAAGCTCCCTCCCAGCGAGAAATTCGACCGAAAGTCCGAGGTCGATCGTCGAAGCATGGCGGTATAAATTTGATTGCCGACACAATAAACTCGAACGTCGCGACCGGGTTGCGCACACATCGGCTGAAGTATCCACTTTTTGGCGCAGATAGTGGGGTCTTTTTTGATTTTTCGAAGCGACTGGGGAGAATTTATTCGAAAAACTTCCGTTCCACCGTGCCCATCCGTGGATTTCAAAACGCACGGAAACGAAAATGGGACGCATTTCTCCTCTTGCGCGTCCGGTCGCCATTGTATCGTCGGCATCATCGGAATGCCCAAAGACGAGAAAAATTCAAAAGTTCTCCATTTATCGTTGCAGATTTCGGAAACTCGCGAGGAATTGAGGACTCGAACGCCCTTCTCCTCCAATCGACGCGACAATTCGGGGCGAACGCAACGCATCAAAACCGCGCTCGGGAGCGGCATATCTTCTGCCTCCGGGCACCATTCTTCCGCAAGCCGCAACTCCAACGGCAGATGATTTTGCTCAAATTTGTCGAGAATCATCCGCGCAAAGCCAGCGTTGCGTTGGAATCGAGGTCGATCGTAGAGCAAAATGTTCATAAACGCCCCATTTTGTTAAGAATGTGGCGAAAAATATCAAAACCCACATCGATTCCCGTGGCGTCAAGGAGGTTTTTGAAGTGCGCGTTCGTGTTCGCCTCGCACAAAATAGGCTCTTCCGAATCGCTAAACAAGAGGTCGACGCCGACGAAATCCGCGCGTAGGATTTGAGCGACGCGAATCGCGCACTCCGCCTCGGCGTCCGTTGGCGTGTAGGGGAGCATGGTGCCGCCGTTCGTCACGTTTGCGCGGAAGTCCCCCTCTTTTGCCTTTCGAAAAACGGCGGCGGGGACTTCGTTTCCAACGACCTGCAAACGCACGTCGCGACCGATGCTCGTTTTGACGAGTTCTTGGAAGATCATCGGTCGTGTGCCAATTTCTTCCGTTTTTCGCATCAACTCATCCAAATTGCGCACGAGATAAACTTGAAATCCGAACGATCCGAACGACTCCTTGAGAACAAGGGGAAATCCCAAAGCATCGCCCACGGAGGCAAGCCAATCCGTCTCGGGGTAGCGCGTTTTTGCGAACGTTTTCGGGGCGGCAATCGTTCGGGGCATACGAATCCCACTCTTCATGAGCGCAACGGTCGTTAGCGCTTTATTATCGCACGTTTCAATTGCGTAAGAGCAATTAAAAACCGGGAGTCCGAAACGTTCGAGAATTTTGCACAACAATATGTCTTTGTCCCAAAAAAGGACGAAATCGGGTCTCTCCCACGGAAAGTCCGCATCCACGCCGTCGATGGCGCACATTAGTTCAACGTTTGTTTTGCATTCAAGATCGATCTCAAACGAATGTGCCGTTTTGAGGATCATTTGATAGAGCGTTTCGAATTTCTCCGCATGAACGAAATGATTTACGACAAGCCACGCGCGCATTAGTGGCACTCCTTTTCGTTTGGTTCCCACTTCAAGGTGGGCGTTTTGCCAATCAGTTTTAGCAAAAAGCAGGTCCAAGAATCGACATACTCACTCGGCGGTTTGCTCATGAAAAACACCTCTTGCGAGACGCTGTGTTCCTCAAGAAGCGCAAGAACACCTTCCCACCCCTCCGAAGCGTATGTGTCGCGGAAAAGTCGATATCCATCGCCATAAATAGGGTGCTCATTGTAGTCTTTGCGGATGTTGAGTGCCTCGCGCTTCCAAAGGATGTTGCATTGTGCCGCGACGAATTCCGCAAAACCTTCCTCTATTTTGAGGTCGTCAATTGCGAAAAAACGACGCCGAACGAAATCGTGCGCCAACTCGTGCGCCAAAGAATCCATGAGAAGATCGCGCGGCGAATGGCTTAAAATTTGGATTTTGCATTCTATCGGGAGCGGCGTAAGAACGATTTTCCCGTCGTTTCCCAGGTGGACGTTCACGGGCGACTGCGTCACGTGCGTGGCGAGGGGCGCGAGACCGTCGTCGTGAGGCGTGGCCTCCGAAATACGCGCGAAAGTCGTTATCTCGAGGGGAATTTCGTGCTCCTTGGGGAATTGGAACCTTTCAAAAAGCGACTGGCGCACTTCGTCTAAAATTGCGGCAGCATCTTCCTCGCTCGCGACACCCTCCTTGCGGCAGGTTTCGCACAAAATCCGGTCGTCCTCCACGCGCTCAAGATTATCGAATCCGTCGCAAAAAAAGCAACGCTCTTTCTTCGCGCACTCGGGGCAAAAAAAGATGTCTTCCCCCACAATATTTGCGTGGGACTCGATCTCTTCTGAGAATTTTCCACATCGAGCGCAGACGAAAAAGTGTTTGAAACACTCCTCGGAACAAAAAGATCGATCTGCCGCCTCATAATACTCGGCACCCAATGCTCCTCCGCATTGGTCGCAAAGCACCGCATCGCGTTCCTCTCCCAAAAGATGCATAAACGAAAGAGAGGCACAAAGCGAAACGACCAAAAAAAGAACGAGAAGTGGAGACTTTTTACACATCATCATAACCCCTTTTTGCGACCAACTTCCGACCAACACACGGCAAAATTGTCGCGGGTTGGCACGGAAGTTGGGGACACAACGATGAATTTCTGGGCTCGCGCCTAGTCGCGATACTTCCCAATAATCGCGGCGGACGTCTGCCCTTGAAAGTTGGTGCTCAGATTGATGAAGCAATCTCCTGCGGGCGTGTCCATGTCGACAACCACGTTGAGGTCGCACCCGTCGTCTGGCTCGACGAAATTCCTCGTGGGAAAGAGGACGCCTCTCTGGAGCGCAAGGATGCCCGCGACCAATTCGACCGCGCTTCCGCCAGCACCGAGGTTGCCAAACGCGCTTTTCGCGGCAACCACCGGTATCGGGGTGCTGCGCGACGCGAACACTTCACGAATCGCCTCCGCCTCCGCACGATCAACCTCAGGTACGCCGAGTCCATGCGCGTGAATGAAACCAATTTCGTCGGGAGTTTTCCCCGCTTCGTCAAGCGCCTTGATCAGCGCGTTTTTGAACGCCAAACGATAATTTGGCACCAAATTATTCCTCGACAAATCCGACGAATGCCCCCCAGCCATGGTGTCGCACGCGGAGAGATACTCGGCATGAATATTGGCTCCACGTTCGAGCGCGTGTTCGAGGGACTCCAAAACGAGCACGCCCGCCCCCTCGCCCAAGACCTGCCCCGTGTGACCTTTGTCGAAAGGTCGCGAGGCTTCCTCTGGTGGGAGGTTTTTGTCGGCCAGAATTTCCGAGATGCCAACCTGCCACGCACGAATACTTTGGAGGCGCGTCCCGGTGGCTCCCGTGATCATGATGTCTGCCCAATCGCGTGCAATCGTTTCATGCGCGTATTTAAGCGTTGAATTGGCGGAAGCCTCACTCGTCGTGATGGAATTATTAGGGCCAAGAAACTGGTTGTATATCGAAATATGACACGCAGGCATGTTGGATAGCCAGACAAGAAGCCAAAGAGGCGTCACCATCGGCAGTCCTTTCGTCCCTAATTCCTCGGGGTGCAGGCAGCCGTTTTCGTCCATACAGGCTCTGAAGGCGGAATACGTCGCCTCGGGCGGCGAAAGCATATAATCGCACCCCAGCATAAGACCAACACGCTTCTGCGGCTCATTCTCGAAATGAAGTCCCGCATCGTGAATCGCTTTTTGCGCCGAAGCAACGGCCATTTCCGTCTCGCGGCACATGATTTTTGCGCCCTTGCGAATGTTCCTTTTTATTTCCTTGTCCAACTCCCCATAGTCGTCGATACTCCCCGTGAAGCTCGTGCATGCAGCGCCATAAGTGGCGATGTCTTGCAAAAAATCATACTTTCCAGCAAGGGGGGAGACAGCACTATTTTTGGAATACAACCCCTCCCACAGCGACGATTCGGTTCCGCCAAAGGGGGTAACAAAGCCCATTCCCGTTACGACTGTTCTTTTCGATTTCATGTTGCTCAACGCAAAACTTCCTATCTCGTGGCGACTATATATCTCCTCATTCAGGATTCACACTCACTATATTCTACCACAAACTCCCCGAAAAGGCAAGAGGGCAGACGTTCATCCCTGGCAATTTTTTTCGTTTTTTACAAGAGAGGCTTCGGAAAATTCCCACAGAACGGGAGCCTTGTCAGCATTGCTTTTCTGTTATTATCGCCAAAATTGCTACAGTTTCGCCAGTGTTAAGCCGATAAAAGAATTGGAGGAGATACACTTTCTCCATTTTATACTCGTTCTCATTTGAACTTCCGTTTTGTGCGGTTCTGATGCAGGCATTTTCAGCGAAGCAAAAATGCCTGTGAAGCGGAATTTTAAAGGAAGACGGGTATATATTCGGCATTACTCTGCGACGGCAAGGGAATTTTGCGATATTTTTCGCTTGAGTGCGTCGTGTATGGGATAGAAGGGAAAATATCGTTAAGTTATAACAACTTTTTTGTGACCAATGGGGCAAGAAATGAACGAGTCCAAGATTTTTTCACCAAATGCGGGTTCGAACAATATCGATCAGTATTTAGCGCGATTGCGCGACGTGAAACTTCCCAGCATACCAAGTGCTGCGCCAAATGAGGAGAAAGCGCCGTTTGCTGGATCGCTGGCGGACGAAGGGAAAAAGGGAGTTGAGATGCCGCAAAGTGCGTCAAATTTGGAACTTCACGCCTCGGTTCTTAGTTCACCGGAAGAGGAAAGCAACTTTTCTCGAGAGTTTCTCCTCTATCGAAGCCGAATTCAGCGCGAGCTTCGGACGGTTCGACCTCGTACGCATACGGAGACGCCCGATCCAGCGGGAGCGCGCGAAGAACCTGCCTCCTTTTCGTCGTTGAATGCTTTTTCAAATTCACACCTCGGCAGAACGCAATGGACGTCTCCTTCTGCCTCTGAAACAATTTCCGTTTCGCCTATGTTTGCGCCGGAGATTCCGCAAACGCCTCCCGTACACAGCGTGGTCGGGGTGGTCGGGACGGAATTAGGGGAAGTGATTCAACCGGAAAGCAGAGGCGCAAGAGAGCGTGTTGTTCCTGAGAGATCGCCTCAAGAGGAACGCGTAAGGATGGAAATACTCGAATCCCGTAACGAATTATTCAGCGTACCTCCAGAAAAAAAACGGGATGAGGAGCTGAATTCGAAAAGGGTCGTGGAAATATCTGCCGACGAGTTTGTCGAAAGGTCTCTCGATGAACCTTTGGAAGGGGGCTATGAGGAGCCTTTTGAGGAACCTGCCGAAAGGAGAGCGCACGGTGCAAACAATGCGTTTTCGCAATTGCTCTCGCCTTCAGAAGCTGCTCAACGGGAAGATCGACACAAGAATAAAAGCAGAGGAACAAAAAGGGCACGAAGAGACAATCTGCTTCTCTTTGGACTCTTTGGAATCGTGTGCGGAACCCTTTTTTCCGCAGTGTCGCAAGTGCTGTTAGCGTCGTCTCACGAGTTGCTCCTACTCGGAGTCTCTTTTTTCGGCTCTGGCGGTTCGCTATTGTTCCTCCGAGAAATCGCCAAACGCGTTTTTTCAACGAGAGCCGCCCATTAGGACTGCACCAGGCATTGATTTCGAAGCCCCTTATAAGGCGAGGGGCTTCGAAGTGTCTTGAATGGATTTTTGTACTCGTTCTCCTTTAAAATCCCCGTTTTTCGTGACGCTTTGCGAGCCGTGGTGCGTAGCTCCAACGACGGACGGAAACGGAAATTTTAACACGAAGTATTATACCACTTCTCGCCGAAATTTCCGATGCCGTTCGCAGTTGGGCACATTTCTCAAAAATTCTCCAAATATCCATCGAAAATATCTCTTCAACCCTTGCAAAAAATTTTTTTCGGTGTACAATGGTATTGTTGGTCTTATGGTTGTTTCAACTGGAATTTGAGGAGGATTCAACATGAAAAAGATGGCGTTTTTGTTCGGGATAAACAGATATTCCCCACCGCTTGTAGACCTTAAATATGCGCGGCAAGATGCGGAGGCGGTGGCGGAGGTTTTGAAAAAATGCTACGAGTTTTCTGATGATGACGTTGTTCTCGCGACTTGTGAACAAGGGGTGCGACCGTTTACGAAACATAATATTCTTAGATGTTTCGACCCCGAGATACTGAGGTGTTCGGAGTGGAAGGAGGCGCTCGATTTGCTCATCGTGGGGTTTTGGGGACACGGCGTGTGGCGCGATGGGAAAAGGTATTTGTGCCCGATGGGGACGATGCTTGAGCATGTCGAGAGCTTGGCGCTGTCGCTCCAGGAATTGCGTGACGCGATTCGAAAAATCCCCGCGAAAAACGTCTGTATCATTCTCGATTGCTGCCAAAGTCGAATAGATTCTCGAGATGGCGAAGCGCCTGCGCTTGAGCCGAGAGCGCGGGATATCGTGATGCAAACGTTTGCACCGAAGAAATTGGACTTGGGCGGAGAAACCGTGTCGCAAACGGTCGCCATATTGAATTCATGCTCCGAGGGCGAGCGTGCGTACGAATGGGGCGAGAAATCGCACGGATTTTTCACGCACTACCTTCTCGAAGCGTTCAGGCGGGGCGAAACGAGGGTTTCGGAGATATTTACGTACGTTCAGGAGCAGACCTGGCGGAGTACCGCACGTCTCCAGAAGAATCAGAAGCCGTTTTTCGAGTGCATGGGCAAACCGGAGATTTTTCTCCCTGCAAGAGTCGGAACTCCACCGCTTCCGCCTGTGTCGGTGGTGTCGCTGGCGGACACACCGATGCCGGATATACCGGAAATCGAGCTTCCTGACCAAACTGCTCAGACGGAGTCGGCACTTTTGGCGAACCTCGAGGCGCTCCGCAAGCGTCATAGTGATCTGCACGAAAAGTATCAAGAAGTCCTGGTCGACTATCATGAAACCTCGGAGCGAGCGCTGAGTGTGGCGCGCCCGATCGTTTCGAACGGTGCGTTGTATTTTGGCGAGTGTGAGAAGCTCCGGAAGTTGTATGAGTCCCAAATTCAGGCGATGCGAGCGGAGGGAGCGCGTGAGGAGGGTCCGAAGTTTCAAGCGGTGCAAAGGAAGTTGGACGCTCTTCTCATGTGTCCTTGCGAAAGCGAAGTCACGCGACCGCCCACCACGGTCGAGCAGGTGTGCCGACTGATGCCGATGTTGCTTGGCAGCCGCGCTGGTGAGCGTTTCGAGAAAATGATCAAGGGCGTGGAGTACGCGTTTCGTTGGTGCCCTGCGGGTGAGTTTATGATGGGAGAACCTGGGTACTTTGGAAACCTTTGGGGACTGATAGGCGACGTAAAACTCCACCGAGTGGCTCTCTCTCAAGGCTTTTGGATGCTTGAAACGCAGGTGACACAACGGATGTGGGAGAGCGTGATGGGCAACAATCCGAGCGAATTTAAGGGAGCCAATCTCCCTGTGGAGTGTGTGAGTTGGAATGATTGTGTGAATTTTTGCGAGAATATCTCGGAGCTTTCAGGCTTGAAAATCCAACTTCCTACGGAGGCTCAGTGGGAATACGCATGTCGAGCTGGTACGACTGGGGGGTATGCGGGCAAGTTGGGTTCGATGGGTTGGTACGATAGTAATAGTGGCTCTCGAACGCACGAAGTGAAGACGAAGCGACCTAACGCATGGGGTTTGTACGACATGCACGGTAACGTGTGGGAGTGGTGCTCGGACTGGTATGGAGCGGATTATTACGATAGGTCGCCAACGAGCGACCCGAAAGGGCCTCCTAGTGGTTCGAGCCGAGTGAATCGTGGCGGTAGCTGGGGCAGCAACGCCGAGGACTGTCGGTCCGCGAACCGGGGCAGCATCGCCCCGACGGACTCGTACTACAACGTTGGCTTCCGCCTTCTCTTCGTCCCCCCTAGTTCATAGCCATCGCGTAGGCGAAACGAACGAACGCAAGGGGGCGAATGCGGAGCCGCCCCCGAGCATTCAGCCATTCGAGGCAAAATCTCCCCCCCCCTCTTGACGCAGGTGAATCCGTTTGTTAGAATCGTCGTGGCGTTGGTTTTTATCGTGGTTCCGGCTCGTTTCAACTTTGGGGAAAGATTCGACATTTGTCTCTTTGCCCATCCCGCCATTTTTGAGGAGTTTGCCATGCAAGATTTCATTCAAGAATCCTTTTTTAAGGGAACGAACGATCGCTCCCACACGCCAAATCTCGGTCGTTCGCGAACGTTCCGATCGGGTTGCCGAGTCCTTTTGCTTTTGGTTCTTTCTTTTTGCGTCGCAACGGGAGTGCGTTCGGCGAGGGCGGAAGGAGCGGACGCCAAAGAAGAGGCGCAGTTCCGGCGTCTTTCTGTTGAGGATTATCGAGACAAAACGATGGCGGGCTGGATCGGGCAAATTGCTGGCGTGTGTTGGGGAGCGCCGACGGAATTCAAGTTTGTCGACCGAATCATTCCCGAGGAAAACGTTCCCGTTTGGTCGCCCGAGTTGATGAATAACGCGTTTGGACAGGACGATCTCTACGTAGAAATGACCTTTTTGCGCACGATGGAACTCTATGGTCTCGATTGCTCCATTCGTCAGGCAGGAATCGACTTTGCGAATAGCCAATATCCACTCTGGTGCGCGAATCGGGAGGGACGCAAAAATCTGCGCTCCGGAATCGCTCCGCCCGACTCCGGGCATCCTCGATTCAATCGGTGCCCAAACGATATCGACTACCAGATCGAAGCGGATTTTTCGGGCTTAATCTCGCCCGGCTTGCCGAATCAGGTGATTGCTTTGGGAGAGAAGTTCGGACGTTTGATGAACTATGGCGACGGCATTTATGGCGGCGTTTTTATGGGCGCTCTTTATGCGGAGGCGTTTTTCTCGGACGATTTGAATGCGATTCTCGACGCAGGTCTGGCGGCGATTCCTCCTGAGAGCCAGTACGCGGAAATGGTTCGCGACGTGCGCGCGTGGCACGCCGAGAATCCCGACGATTGGACTTTTGCGTGGAATCGGTGCCTCGAAAAGTATCGGAAGAATCCTGAGTACCAAAAAGCGAGCAACGGCGCAATCGACGTCAAAATCAACGGCGCGTGTATTTTGCTCGGGTTGTTGTATGGGAACGGGGATTTGGATCAGACGATTTTGATCTCCATGCGTGCGGGATACGACTCGGATTGCAATCCGTCCAGCGCGGCGGGCGCTCTTTTCACGACGTTGGGAGCCAAAAAACTCCCGTCGCGTTTCGTCGACAAACTCCGGCGCGACGTGAAGTTTTCGCATACGGAATACGATTTTGACACGCTTGTCGATGTGTGTGAGAAACTGGCGCGCCAGACCGTTGCCGCTGCGGGGGGGCGCATGGAGACGATCGACGGCGTGGAGTATTTCCTCATCCCGATCCAGCAGGCGACGCCGAAGTCGGTGGAATTGTCTTGGGATCCAAAGCCTGCGCAAAATGCCTTATTCACGCCAGACGAAATGGCGCAGATTCGCTTTGATCCGCTCGGCACGAAAAAGATGCAGGATGTGTTGGACAAATTTTCCCCAGGCTGGAAGATTTCGCAATGCGGTTCCGACATGAATCCCGGTCTCGAACCCGAATACGCGGGGAAAAAGGATGTGCTCAAGACGCACCCATTGAGTCGCTCGGTTCCGTGCCTTTTGACGAGGAATTACGCTGTTGAACCGGGCAAAAAAACGACGCTTGCGGTGTGCGTCACGAACCATGCCGGGTTCGATTGGGTGCTGCGGATTCGGATCAATGGTTCCGTCCAAGTAGAACAGACGATTGCGGGCGACACGTGGCAGAATGTCACGTTCGATTTGACTCCATTCGCGGGCAGCACTACGTTGATTGAGCTGGAGAATCTGCCCAATGGTTGGCAGTACGAGGCGGGCTACTGGAGCCAGATTGAGATCATCGAAGAATGAGGATTCCTCGCGACTAGCCCCACAACTTAATCCTCCCACCAAGCATATCGGGCAACTTCTTCTGCACGCATTCTTGAATGGTAGAGAACGTGCTCCGAAACGTGAAGTGGGAGAGGATGATCAACTCGTTTTCGAATTTATCCTTGCGCCGGACGATATCGTTCAGGTGGATATGTCCCTTGCGCTCGATTTTGTCGCTTGTGTGTTCCTCCTCAGCAAACGTCATCTCCATGATGAGCGTCTCGGCTTTGTAGAAGATTTCGTTCGCGTCGAGTCCATGCACGTTTGAGTCCCCGAGGTAGGCGACCTTTGGGACACGAATCTCATAGTCGATTTTTACGCCGGACTCCTTGAGGTTTCGAATTTCGTCACCAGAAAGCGGGAGAAACTCGGGCTTCAACTTCTTGCGTCGATGAAAAACGACATACCCCAACGCGGGAATTCGATGCTGGACGGGGTGCGCCTGCACGACCACCTCACGCGAAAGCTCCACTTCCTCCCCGCCCTCGAGGCCCACAAGCTCACAAGGGAAGCTGCCGTTGTCGAGTTTCGCCCAAACGCCCAACAACTTTTCCACGGCAGGGACAAACTTCTGCGGCAAGAAAATCGTTGGAGGCGTCATCTTCATCATCCGTCGCCGTGCGACATAGTTCGGAAGAAACGCGAGATGATCCAAATGCGTGTGGGAGATGAACCAAAAGGGCGTTCCCATAAAATCCCACGGCATCGCGCCCAAGTCGAACCCCAAATGGAACTCGGGCAGCCGCCAGAACGTCTGACACGCGGCACGTGAAAAACCCTCGATGGTATAATCTTTAAACTTTAGTTGACGATAAGGTGTGTCGCGCATGGCAAAAAGTGGAACTCAAGCGGAAGTTATCATTGCATGTTGAGGAAGCTCGAACGACCAGTCGTCGCCACAACGAAGCCAAATTTCGCCGAAAAGTTGGTATTGCTCGACGCGGACGTGATAATTGCGCACCAACTCAAGCGACGCGAGAAAAATCCCCACCAATGCGGTTTTGTGCATCCCGGGCTTAAAAAGCTCCGAAAATGACGTGGAGCCATTCTCCTTCAAACGCTCCTGAATCCGAACCATGTGCGTCTCGATCGGCGTCTCCTCATAAACGATGTTGGAAGGGAGCGCGCGCTGTGGCTCGCGAATGATCCTCCCGAACGCGCTCACTAAATCCCACAGCTCGACGTCCAAAATCGGCTCGTCCGCCAAATCCCGACTCCGCCGAGGGCAATCGTCCGCCGCTCGGGCGTAATTTTGCTGCCAGCGTCGCCCTCGCTCCTCCAAAAGACACGCGGCATCGCGATACTTCTTATAATCGAGAAGCTGTTGAACCAAGTCGTCGCGCGGATTGTCCAACTCCACTACCGCCTCTTCCTCGCCAGGCAGAGACTCAATGGATTTAATCTCCAACAGCCACCCAGCCGTGCTGATGAATTCGCCCGCCAAGTTGCAATCGATAAATTGGAGCGTGTCGACGTACACCATAAATTGGTCGATAATTTCGCTCACCCGAATATCCAAGATATTCAGCTCTCGTTTCCTAATGAGGAACAACAGCAGATCCAACGGTCCGCGAAAAAGGTCCAACTGAATGGCGAAAGACATCGTTCTCGTTTCAATTTGTGTGACGATCGGCAAAACTGCCCTATGATAGCCAATTTTCCACGTTTCGTCAATAGGAATATTGCGATTCCGAGCGAAATAGCGCAATTCCTCGCGAGTACGCCACGTCTCCCGCCAAACGAGATGCGCGTTTGTTTAGCCAAATATTTTCTTCGCGAGAAGCTCGGCAATTTGGACTGCATTCGTCGCGGCACCCTTGCGGAGGTTGTCGCTCACGCACCAAAAGACCAAGCCATTTTCGCACGAAACATCTTTTCGAATGCGCCCAATGAACGTATCGTCGCTTCCAGAACAAATGCACGGCATCGGATACACGCCCTTGTCCAAGTCGTCCATAACGACCAGCCCGGGAGTGTTGCTCCACAACTCAATCGCCTCCTCAACGCTCACATTTCGCGCCGTTTCGACCGACACGACCTCGCTATGACAGTTCGATACCGGCACTCGCACGCACGTTGGGTTGATTTTGATGGTATTGTCGCCCAGCATTTTCCACGTCTCGACGATCATTTTCACTTCCTCGGAAGTATATCCCGGATAGGTATCACGATACTTTTGGGAGCCGATTTGCGGAATGACGTTAAACGCAATGGGGTGCGGGAAGACTTCATTTTGGTACTCCACGCCGTCGAAATAGGCTTTTGCGGCGCCGTACAAATCCCGACTTCCACCAACGCCCGCGCCGCTCGTCGCTTGGTACGTGCAGACGTTCACGCGTGTCACTTTTGCCGCACGGTGGAGAGGCTCAAGCGCTTGGACCATTTGCGTGGTCGAGCAGTTTGGGCTGGCGATAATTCCCTTGTGCTTCATGATATCGTCAGGATTGACCTCGGGAATCACGAGTGGGACATCTTCTTTCATGCGGAAATACGCACTTTCGTCCACCACGATGCACCCGTGCGCGACCGCAACCGGAACCCATTGCGCTGCCGTGTCGTCTGGGGTGCTGCTAATGACGAGCTGCACGTCGTCAAACGCTTCTGGAGAAACCTCCTCAACGACGATATCGCGACCGGCATAGGGCAGAACTTTGCCCGCAGAGCGTTTCGTTGCGAGGAACTTGATCTCTTTCGTTGGAAAATTGCGCTTCTCGAGAAGCTCGCGAATGATGGTTCCCACTGCGCCCGTTGCGCCCAGAACGGCTATTTTGTTGAACACGACCTTGTCTCCCGTCTAATGAACATAATGAACAAAGGAATTTTTTATACTCTTCGTGCCTTAAAATCTCCGTTTTGCGCGACGTTTTGTGTGGCTCCAACGGCGGACGACACCGGAAATTTCAACGCGATGTATTATAACATTTTATCTCTCATAACGTCCTTCGAGTCGCAGCGAGGAATCAACAACGATCTTTTTGGGAAAATCGGACGTTGAGCCTCTTAATTCAGGACACAAAAGACGGGTGAATTATATCATATTTTTGCACTTTTGTAAAGAAAGGGTGGCGACATTTTTCTTGAATCAAAGCATTCAAATTGAGAAAGCCCCCATTTTATGCCCGATGCACTATAAGATTCCGCTTCACCGGCATTTTTGCCTCGCTGAAAATGCTGGCATCAGAACCGCACAAAACGCAAATTCAAATGAGGACGAGTATATACACTCCTCGTGATTTAAAATTTCCGTTCTGCGCAATGTTTTGCGAGCCGTGGTGCGTAGCTCCGACGGCGGACGGTACCGGAAATTTCAACGCGAAGTATTATATACTCGTTCTCCCTTAAAATTTCCGTTCTGCGCAATGTTTTGCGAGCCGTGGTGCGTAGCTCCGACGGCGGGCGGTACCGGAAATTTCAACGCGAAGTATTATAAAGCACGATGAGAGCCGCAGTTTTCGCGTCGAACTTCACAATCCTACAAGTCGAAATTCTTCTGCGTGTCGCCCGAGATTTCGATCGTGAGCGTCGATTCTGTGTTGAACTCCGCCGGGATGAAATCTTCGTAAAGTATCAACGTTGGGTCGTCCCCCTTTTGCGGTTTGACGCGCTTCGCCCCGGTGACTTGAACGATCATTTTTCCCGGTCGCACACGACACGCGTAGCTTCCGTTCTCAATCGCCCCACCGTCTGGACTGAGCAATTTCCCATCCGCGCTCCTGCCCCCCTCCGGGACAAACGAAATGCTGCCGTTCTCGATCGGTTTGCCCTCAAATTTGACCGTTCCAGAGACGGAGAAGCGTTTTTCTTCCCTCGGACCGCAGCCAACGACCATAGAGAGCGCCGCTGCACAAAAAACCACCATGAGCGCGATTTTTCGCACCGCAACTCCTTTTATCGCCATGTTGTTCATATTTCACCCATTAATCCAGTTGTCTTTTCACCTCGGCTCCATTGCGACTTCCGGCACTGTGCCACACCTCTAAATCAACGGAGTTGAGAACGAACCGCACCGCGCCGTCGCACGTGGAGGCGTTCACGCCGCCCGCATGATTCGACCTTGCGGAAACGATAACGTTCGTGCCCGAGCTGGTTGAGGGTGCGTAGTCGGTCGAAATGCTATAATTATGGCGGTCGGGCTGTCCGGTGTTCGGTTGATAAAGGGTCGAAAAGAGGACACCCGCATGGCGCCCATTATGATACCTTCCGCGGATATCTTCTCTTCCAGAGCCAACATCGCCATCTGGGACGAGGAGGATTTCGCTAAAGAAGAGCGTGTAGGATTTCCCATCGGAGATGGAGTCCATTTTGATTCCCTCCACCGCAGGAAAAATACCATTAAGGTTTGCGCTCTCTTTGTAGCCACCGGAGTTGAAGTAGGAATTGCCCCCGTTGCCCATGTAGTTTCCGTGGAAACCTTGCTGGTTGCTCGTGCTCGATCCGTTGTGGATTTTAGGGCGGAGCGGGTCGTCCGGACACATAAAAACCGGCACTGGGACCTCCTTATTCGGGAGGTTGGTATAATCATAAGACCCCGTGCGTTTTTCCGCGAAATAGTGCGCTTGGATCGGATCAAAAAGCGCCATCTGCTCCAAATACGGGAGAGTTGTCCAGAACCACGTACGGCGCTCCCAATCGACGGGCGTCGTGCTGTCGATATAGACGTGCGTGCCCGGCGGAAACGTCTGGTGCTCTGACTCGTACCCCAGCATTGCCATGGAGATTTGTCTGATGTTGTTTTTGCACTGCATATTTCTCGCCGCAGCGCGCGCCTGCTGAACTGCGGGCAAAAGCAAACCGACAAGCATTCCGATGATGGCAATCACTACCAACAGCTCCACCAGCGTGAACCCTGAACTCCGTTTCATAGTATTAATTCTCATTTCTTTCAACTAATCTTTCGTTTGAAAAATAGGCACCGACCAACCACGAGAGCCTGAACGCTGTAGTTCCGATGCCCCCCGCATCTGCGAAAACATAATCATATAAAAGGTTCCTGGAATCTGTCGCATCCGTGATACTCGCGTGGTCAGAGTTGCCCACCCAGCCTTGGAGTCCACCATCAATGCAGAACGTAACACTCGTTGGATCGCCATCAGAATCGTTAAGCGCAATGGTGCCCGTCTCTGCCTTCGTTGCGTTGTCGGTATAGCTGAACACATTGTACGCATTCCCCACGTTTCCTTTTCCACCGTACTGTCCAGAGTACAAGACGCTTTGCGAACGCTGCCAGTTTCCCCCGCCGCTCCCCTGAATGTCGAAGAATACGATATCCGGGTTTCCGTCCGCCGCCGCAATGGAGGTCGTCGAGCTGTTCAGTGCGCCAGAAAAACTCATGGCAGAGTTCTCCGTCCAACTAAAGCTGTTCGAAGAACGAAGGGTTACGCCATTTGATTGCGTCCCAGTCGTGCTTTCCATAACGTCCACGACCACACCGAAACGGAGATAGTCATAATTTTGATCCACGCTAAAGGTCATGTACTCCGCAATCCCCGCATTATCGTTCTCCGTTGGGGCATTCAATCGGCTCATGATACTGAATGAATCCCACTTAACCTGCGTCCCGCTGCTGCGGTAAGTGTAAGTCACAGGATTGTGGGAGCCACGATTGTCTTCCGTCGCCCACAGAGTTCCCATAATGGAGGCATAAACATTGTCGCCATCCATTGAAAACGACTTTTCGACCGAAGAATTCACCCAATTCACGGCAGCATTCGTCGCGTCCTCGCTTGTTCCCGACTCTGTCCCCGCGTAATAAACCACAGCCGCCGGGGTCTCCGCCCAAACGAAGACGGCGCACAACAAAGCGTATATCCAAAATCTGCTCAACACGTTTAACCTTAGCATATTCCCCAAGCCAACGAACGAGAGCGTATACCTCACACCCCATATAGCGTGGCATTATATCCTAAAGTACTTAAAAGTCAAGGAAAAAGTTTGACCAAGAACGGGTTTTTCTCAAAAAAGCAAAAAATTTATTCGTCGTGTTTAAAATTCACGTTTTACGTCACGTTTGCCGATTTAGGCTCCGCCGCCGGAGCTGCAAGCCACGGTTCTCGAAACTTCGTGAAAACCGAATTTTATAATACTTCGCGTTGAAATTTCCGGTTCCGTCCGCCGTCGGAGCTTCGCACCACGGCTCGCAAAACGTCGCGCAGAACGCGAATTTTAAAGGAGAACGAATATATAATACTTCGCGTTGAAATTTCCGGTTCCGTCCGCCGTCGGAACTGCACACCACGGCTCGCAAAATGTCGCGCAGAACGCGAATTTTAAAGAAGAACGAGTATAAGGACAACAGGTACCAATGTTCACATGCTCACTAAATTTGAAGGCTCTCCTCGACAATTGCGCTCACATCGCCCTCTCGAACGCAGAGGGCGATGGTATGTGGCTTCGGTCGTTTTTTGATGCCCTTCTTTTCTTCTCCGATTTTTTTCTCCGATTTTATTCTCGAATTGATCGCCATGTATTGCAACCTCTCGCTTTTGTGCGCGAAATTATTCTCGCTCGCAAGGACGTCTACTCGCACACCTCTTCGCAAGACGAGAATGCTCAAGTATAGCGAGTGTCATTTCGCTTCGTCGGGGGACTTTTGTCCATAGTACGCTTTTGGACCGTGTTTTCGTTGGTAGTGTTTTTTCATCACATAATCTTCGAGGAAGAATTGGCGCGGGGTCGTGTCGCTGGGTATGGCAAAAATATCCGCACAATCGCTTGAGTCGTTGGCAACCAGAAGCGAGAACGACCAAATCGCGCAAGAGTCGCGCGCCATCTGAGCGATTGACTCAAGCGCAACCGCATTTTTCACGGCATCGTGCGCGTCTTTTCCCCACACGAAAGGACCATGCCCCGACGCAAGGACGCCAGGAGTTTCGACGGGATTGAGATTCCCACTTTCGAAGCGCTCGACGATCACCCTGCCGGTATTTTGTTCGTAAGCCGACTCGACCTCGTCCTTCGTGAGTGGGCGAGCAAGAGGGACGGGACCGAAAAAGTGGTCTGCATGCGTCGTTCCCAAGCAGGGAATTTCGCGCCGCGCCTGCGCCCACGCCGTTGCTGCGGGGCTGTGGGTGTGGACGATTCCTCGCAAGCCTGCCGAATCGGGGCGAGAGCGGAAGTATTGAAAAAGCTCCACATACGTCGGCGTGTCGGACGACGGACGATTTCTCCCTTCGACCACCTTGCCCTCGAGACTCACCAGGACCATGTCGTCTGGAGTCATTTTATCGTAGCTCACGCCGCTTGGTTTAATGACGAACGCATCGCCATCGTCCGTGAGCATTCCGACGTTCCCCCACGTGAGAACGACGAGACCATGCCTCTCGAGCGCAAGATTCGCGTCGCAGACGCACTCTTTAAGTTCGCGAATGTCCATTTTTCCTCACCTTTTCGCCAAAATCTGGTTCCTGTTTGCAAAGCAATTCAACTTTGGTATTATACCCTCTCTTGTCGCATCGTCAAGCCCTCGAAAACGATTTTAGCACACTCTTTAGGGGGATTTTTGACACGAAACGCAAAAAGACAATGATTTCTGCGCAAAAGTGACTTGACAAGATGCTTTTCGGGTGTAGAATAGTTGGTATCCTGATCCTGCGTGGGTCGAGTCAGAATTCATCCATCCACCAATTTGTCCCTGATTTGAAAAGGAGCTTGCCTCATGGCGTCTCAACCATCCCAACCATCTCGATTTTCGATTGGCGTCGATTATGGAACGAACAGCGTTCGTGCGGTCGTCGTCGATCTTGCCGACGGAAGCCTGATTGGCGAGAGTGTTTATCCCTATCCAACAGGCGATGCGGGCATTATCGTCGATCCGCGCGACCCCAATCTTGCGCGGCAAAATCCCGCCGACTATATCCAAGGCTTCCTCACGAGCGTGAAACGCGCCGTGGCGGCTGCCAAAAAAGCCTCCGACAGTTTTTCGCCCGACAACGTCGTTGGCATCGGCATCGATTCGACCGGCTCCACTCCTATCCCGGTCGACGCCGACGGAACGGCACTCGCGCTCCATGAAGAGTTTCGCGACGACCCAGCCGCGCACGCATGGCTGTGGAAAGACCACACCTCCACGGCAGAGGCAGAGGAAATCACGCGTCTTGCCACCGAGGCACCCGAGCAATATTTGCGTAAATGCGGCGGAATCTACTCGAGCGAGTGGTATTGGGCGAAAATCCTCCACTGCACGCGCACCGCGCCGCGAGTGGCTCAGGCTGCGGCGTCGTGGGTGGAGCTTGTGGACTTCATCCCGGGGTACATCACGGGGCGCGTCCGTCCAGAAGACGTCCCCAGAAGCATCTGCGCCGCTGGGCACAAAGCGCTTTATCACGAAGAGTGGGGCGGCTTGCCTTCCGCAGACTTCCTCCAAAAGCTCCATGCTGATTTGCCGAGACTTCGCTACTCGCAGCGTCCACAAGCCGCGAATTGCGCCGTCGGACGCCTCCTTCCGTCGATCGCCAAGAGCGTTGGTCTTCCGTCGGGAATTGCCGTGGCGGGGGGCGCCTTTGATTGCCACATGGGCGCGATCGGCTGCGGCGTAAAACCCGGCGTCCTTGTCAAAGCCATTGGAACCAGCACGTGCGACATCATGGTTTCGCCACTCGACGCGCCCATTGCGGACGTGCCAGGCGTGTGCGGAATCGTCCCCGAGTCCGTTCTCCCCGGAATGTATGGGATCGAAGCGGGACAATCCGGCGTCGGAGACATATTCAACTGGTTCGTTCGGAATCTCGCCCCTCCGCAGTTCGCGACACGCAACGCGCACGAGCTTCTCACGCAAGAAGCGGCTCGGCTCACCCCCGGTGCCTCTGGTCTTCTCGCCCTCGATTGGAACAATGGTAATCGTTGCGTCCTCGTTGATCAAGAACTCAGTGGGCTTCTCGTCGGGCAGACAATCCACACGACCGCGCCCGAAATCTACCGCGCGCTCATTGAGGCGACGGCTTTTGGAGCACTCACGATCATCAATCGTCTCGAGGAATATCAAGTTTCTGTGCGCGAAGTCGTTTGCTGCGGTGGAATTGCAGAGAAAAGCGACCTTCTGCTCCAGATTTACGCCGATGTGTGCAACCGTCCGATCAAGGTGAGCCGCAATCCTCAGACGTGCGCGTTGGGTGCGGCAATTTGCGGTGCGGTGGCGGGTGGCGCTTATAGAACCGTCCCGGCTGCGCAAAAACGTATGACGGGCGTCAAGGACAAAGTTTATCGTCCCCGAAAGGAGGCGGCGCGGACGTATGCCGAGTTGTTCGAGTTGTACAAAAAGCTGCACGACTCTTTCGGCAACACGTCGCAAACGCTCCCCCTTCACGACGTGATGAAGCGTCTTATCGCGATTCGCAAACGCACGCGCGCGGAGTGATTTTCCCTTTTGAGATTTTGAGAGCCTTTCGTTCCCAACGGGTTGTCTTCAAATTTGTGGCGAACCCGCCGGAGCCGAGAACGGAGCGAAGCGTAGTTCTGGATGAAGTGCCGAGCGATTTTTCCATTCATCTGGAACTACGGGTTGTGCCCTTCGTTCACGGCTCCAAACATCTTGAACGACAATTTTCTTTGAGGGCACTCTTTTAAGGGCACGCGTCGCCCACCCCCCCTATTCGAATCGTCGTTTCTTCGTATAATGTATACAAACTGCCATAAAAATCGCGGTGGTTGCTGTGCGTGTTTGGCTTCGGGGCAATTCTCCCTCAGACGAACGCTGTGCGGCACGAACTTTTTTGTAATATTTGCAACTCTTACAAAAATACAGGCATGAAACACTTATTATCAGGGAACGAAGCGTTCGCGAGAGGAATCTACGAGGCGGGCGTGACGTTTGCGGTGGGGTATCCAGGGACGCCCTCGACGGAAATTTTGGAAAACTGCGTCAAATTCTACGGCGAGACCGTTCGATGCGAGTGGGCGCCAAACGAAAAAGTCGCTCTCGAGGCGGCGGCGGGGGCCGCTATGGCGGGAGCGCGTGCCGTGGTGACGATGAAGCATGTCGGGCTTAATGTCGCTGCCGACCCGCTCATGTCGCTTGCTTATACTGGCACGCAGGGCGCGCTCATCATCATCGTGGCGGACGACCCGGGGATGCACTCCTCCCAAAACGAGCAGGACTCCCGACATTATGCGCGATTCGCGAAAATCCCCGTTTTGGAGCCTGCCGACTCCCAAGAAGCGCGCGATTTTATCCTCAAGGCGGCAGAAATATCCGAGAAGTATCGCACTCCCGTTCTCGTGAGGACGACGACGCGCGTGAGCCACTCGCGATCGCTTCTTGAGCTTCACGAACCCGTCGCGTTGGATAGGGAAATTGGCTTCCAAAAGGATCCATCGAAAACGGCTCTCATTCCGTTTTGGGCGAAGAAACTCCGCGTCGTGGTGGAGGAGCGCCTCAAGAAAATGACGAAGGACAACTCCGATCCCAACGGGTGGGGCGTGAACGTCGAAGAGCTTCGTTCCGACGAGTTGGGAATCGTCACGGAGGGAATCGCGTATCAATATGTTCGTGAGGTGTTCCCGAACGCGTCCGTGTTGAAGCTCGGCTGCCCGTTCCCCTTCCCTGAGGCGCTGGTGCGCAACTTCTCCTACAAGGTGCGAAAGGTTCTTGTGGTCGAGGAGGTGGAAGATTTCACGGAGCAGCATCTCCGCGCGGCAGGGATTGCGTGCGAAGGAAAATCGGTCGTCCCGAATATCGGCGAGTTGTCGTGCGATGTTTTGCGTGAGTCGAAATCGAAGTTGGAGGCACCAGAGGAACCGCGAGGCGTGAACGCATGGTGCAAGGCGGAGATGAAGACGCCGTTGCCGAATCGTCCGCCGACACTTTGCGCGGGATGCCCTCATCGGGGAGTCTTTTATGCGCTCAACAAGATGGACGTGAACGTCACGGGGGATATTGGTTGCTACTCGCTTGGAGTTTCGCCGCCTTTGAGCAGTCTCGACACGATCATCTGCATGGGAGCGGGCTTTTCGATGGCGCACGGCATGGCGCAGAGTGGTCAGAGCCGAAAAACGGTCGGAATCCTTGGCGACTCCACCTTTTTTCACTCTGGAATAACGGGTCTCCTCAACATCGCGTGGAACAAAGTGAATACAACCGTGATCGTTTTGGATAATCGCACCACCGCCATGACGGGGCACCAGGAAAATCCCGGTTCCGGCAAGAATCTCATGGGCGAAGAGACGATTGCGGCAGACATCACGGAGATTGGTCGTGCGTGCGGCATGAAGAATATTGCCGTCTTCAATCCCCTCGACCATGCCGAGACGGTCGCGACGCTCAAACGTGCGGTAGAGTCCGACGAACCGTGGCTTCTGGTCTCCAAAAGTCCCTGCGTCCTCATCCTCAAAGAGCGCATGGGTGCGGTGCGAAAAATCGATCCGGAGAAGTGCAAGACTTGCAAGCAGTGTTTGAAGTTGGGCTGCCCCGCAATCGAATATTCTGGCGACGTGCCGCCCACCATCAACAGCATCGTTTGCAACGGGTGCTCGTTGTGCAATCAGATATGCAAGTTTGGCGCGATTAGTGAGTGACCCCGCAGCGGACCATCGACGCGATTATACATTATACGATATAGGTGCGATGAGCATAGGAGACCAAATCATGACGAAAACAACCAGTATCGTCCTTGCTGGCGTGGGCGGGCAGGGAATTTTACTTGCAAGCGAGATATGCGCAAAGGCGGCGGGATTTGCCGGATTCGACGTAAAAACGAACGAAGTCCACGGCATGGCGCAGCGCGGAGGCTCCGTGATCGGACAAATCCGCTATGGCGAGAAAGTGTTTAGCCCCCTCGTTTCTCAGGGTGAAGCGACGGTTCTTATGTCGCTTGAGCGCATCGAGGCGCTGCGTTACGCGGACTACCTCTCGCCCGACGGCTTGGCGGTCGTGAATAGCCAGAAAATCGTCCCCGTCACGGTGTCGTCCGGCGGGGCAAAATACCCGGAGAACGCGCACGAAATTCTAAAAAGCACATTTAAGAACCTTATCTACTTCGACGCGAACCAAATCGCGCTGGAGTTGGGGAACCCGAAGTGTGCCAACGTCGTCCTTTTGGGCGCATTGGCAACCGCGCTCCACAACATCTCCAACGAAATTTGGCTCGATGCCGTCCGCGCCTGCGTGAAGCCTCGCTATGTCGACTTGAACATCGCGGCGTTCGAGCGCGGCTTGGTGGCGAAATCGGAGTTGTAGGCGTTTTGGTCGCTGTGTTGTGTACTCGTTCTCCTTTAAAATTCCGTTTTTCGCAGTGTTTTGCGAGCCGTGGTGCGTAGCTCCGACGGCGGACGGAACCGGAAATTTCAACGAGAAGTATTATATACTCGTTCTCCTTTAAAATTCCCGTTTTACGCGACGCTTTGCGAGCCGTGGTGCGTAGCTCCAACGGCGGACGGAACCGGAAATTTCAACGAGAAGTATTATAAATTCCCGTTTGGCGCGCGATGAAATCTCTGCCGTCTCTACGGATTCAGCGTGTGAGAATGCAAGGAACATGGCGTGCGGTCGCTGCGAAGGAAGAGGTGCAGAAGCACCTCCGAGTCGATCGTGGAGAGGATGCAATGCACGGCACCGTCGCACGAGCCGGCCTGCCAAACGCCGTCGAAGATCAAGATGGGAGACGACTCGACCCCTCCTTTAAGCTCCTCAAGTTTCACGTCCCCCAGGGGATCCATCCAACAGACGGGCGTGCGTTCGACAAGTAGAATTGTGTTGGAGGTTCCGTCGCGGATTTGTCCAATCATGCACCCTTTCTTGTTGGCGGGGTCGAAAACGGTCCCTTCGCCCACGACGACCGAGACGACCGCTTCGCTCGGAGCGCACGGAACGCGAGGATCCTTGAACACCTCCGGGCACTTGTCGTGAAACTGAGAATTCCACTCGCTATTCCACGGCTCGTCCAAGCGGATTTGTTGGTACAACGCGGTTTCCCCCAAATAGGGGAGAAGCAAGACGCGCCACGAGTGCAGCGGCTTCCCTTCCTCGTCCGTGGAGTAAGGTGGTGGAAAATGTCGAAATGAGCTTTCGTGATTAAGCATTGCGAGGGCAATATTCTTTAGATTGTTGCTCATTTGCATTCTGTGAGCGGAGGAGCGCGCATTTTGGGTGGCTCTAGCAGATATTGCCGTTGCCATGACTCCTGACGTGCCGAGAATCTTTCTCATGGACGCCTCCCCATTCTCTCCCTCGGGAATATTGAAGCGAATCGAAACCCGGCGTCCGTCCTTTTCAAGCGTTATGAGCGAGGCGAGTTGCTCAAAATGCTCCGCCAGCAACGCGAAAGACGGGTTTTGTCGCATATTTTTGATAATATCTCTCTTCCAAATCTCGGAGAGCTTCACGAGATTCGCGGCGGCGCTCTCCGTTCGAGAAAATGCCTGAAGCGAGACCACGCCCGTGTGCGGGTCGAGGGAAAACGTCACGACCTCGAGACCGCGCGAGACTACCCGTGTTCCGGGGTTCGTGAAACCATTCCTCTCCATTTCATCCAGCCCTCCGTCAAGCAGGGGGAACATCGTGGGATTCATCGCAAAGACGACTTTGAAGCACTCGCCAGCACCCAGCGCGAAACCATCCCGGAATTGGGGGCGCTCCGCAGCGTTCATCTGCACGTGTGTGTAAAATTCTTCGATGAACTCCTTTTGTTTTTCCTCGTCAATTGATCCGAAAAAGAAGGGAGCGACGAGAAAGAGAAGCGTTCCGTCTTTGTAGCCCGAGGCAATCGGCACTTGCTCCAAATTAGGGAACATACTCAGGTTTCTCAATCTCATGAGTCGTCTCATATTGTCGGTTTCCACCGGAATAATAACGTACGCGACAGATTCGCTATTGAAGACGATGAAAATATCCTTCCCACCTGCCTCGAGAAGTTGGGCGCGCTTGGATTCAAACGCCTCGACGAACGCTTCCACCTTGCAAATATCCCGAACGAAGAGATTGTTGGACGCAAAAGTGCGAGGGAGAAATTCTTCCAACTGGCTCACAACGACTTCCGACATGTCGCCTAAATTGAAGCGTTCCAAATCGATATGGGCGACCGCAATCGTGTCTGGCTTGAGCCACGGCTTGATCCGTTCCGCAAGACGATCCGCCTCCGCATTGCGATCAAATTCCGCGCGCTCGACACGATTTCGCTCGCAATATTCAGAATAAGTGCGCGTCCAACCGAAATATTTTTCCACCCAGAGTTCGAGATTCGAGTTGAGATTCATTTCCAATACAAGACCCTCGCGCTCAAAAGCCCAAGGCTCGGAGCAAATCCTCAGGTAGTCGGCAAAAAATGGCTGAGCTTCCTCGTCAGGAATGGATTTCGCCATGGCGTCCACCAAATTTTCGCGGAACTTCAACGCTCGTTCTGCTGAGTCCTCATTCGTGAAGAAAAGGTACGAAATCAGGTTGAAATCGAAGAGGTCTTCCCCCAAGTGGGCACCAACGGCAAAACAACGGCAATCTTCTCGAAGAACCCCGACGATTTCGCGCACTTCCTCGGGCGCGTCCTCAAACGATTCCGGCGAAAAATTCGGCAAATTCGCAAAGCTCCCCACCACGCACAAGCGACACTCTTGCACGCGCTCCAATCCTGCCTCGAGGTCTGGACGCTCCGCAGGCTCAAACGTTTCGCACAACGACTCAAACGACTCGTCCTCCGTCGATTCCGCGAAAATCCAACAGACCGCATCGTCGGTGCGACCCGACTTTATTTGCTCTTTGTCGCTCAGGTCGGCATCCTCCGCCAACTCCTCCGCAAGCTCATCGAGGATTTCGAGAACGTCTTCCGACCGTTCCTCACACGGAAAAACAACCGCGAGCGTCGGGGCAGAGGACTCCTCCCGGAACTCGAAAACCAAAACGACGGAACCGACGCCAAGCTCATTGAGCGCATCAATTTTCTCCGCGATCGACGCAAGCAGAAACTCCGCCTGCTGCATGTCCGCGAGAGCTCTCTCGTTTTCCCCAGAGATTGCGGCTATATTTTGAAAATTTTCCGCAAGCTGGTTGTATAAGTCGTCAATGTTCCAATCATTCAGGTTCATTTTTACGACAAAACTCGTTTCCTTTGTCACGAAGGGTTTCGCGCCTCTCGGCAAGCCATCGCCCCACGCGAGCGACGTTCCCAACAGAACGATCGCGATGATCTGTAGTACCCACTTCATAGGATTTTCCTTAATTTAGAGACATTTTTATACTCGTTCTCCTTTAAAATTCCCGTTTTACGCGACGCTTCGCGAGCCGTGGTGCGTAGCTCCAACGGCGGACGGCACCGGAAATTTCAACGAGAAGTATCATAAATTCCCACCACCTGGAGAAGCGAGGTGGAAAACGACATTGGCAGCCAGACGTCGTTGTAATTTCGAGGAATTTCGGACGACATTGGCGCTCAATTGTCCCCATTATACACGAAGAAGCGCGCCGTAGCAACCCCTGGGTGGGAAAAAACGCCCAGACTCAGAAAAAAATCCGCAAGCGCGCTTGCATCAACGCGTTTTTGTGTTATAATGAAGTTGTCGTTTGGTCGTTTTCGCTCAACTTTCGAGCTTTGGATTGGGAATTTTGGTTCTCCTTATGGGGTGCACGCTGGAGGGATTGGAGAGAAGGTGTCGTTGTATTTTCGTCATCCAGAATTGCTTTGGTGGGGGTGGCTATGCCTCGTCCCGGTGGCAATTTATTGGCTTTTGCGCCGACCTCCTGCGCAAATTCCCTGGGCGGCGATGCAATTTTTGCGCGACGCGTTCCGAAAAACGCGCTTTCGTTCCCGAGTGCGAGAGTGCGGGCTTGTCGCGCTTCAAACGCTTTTCGTCGCAACTATCGTCGCGGCGCTGGCGGTGCCCGTTTTTCACTCGGGCGGCGGGTCCCAACTTTTCGAGCGGAATTCAACGCGCACCCTCTTTCTTCTCGACGCCTCCGCCTCGATGGAGGCGTCGCTCCCGACCCGGGACGTGGGGCTGAACGACCCTCAAAATTCTCGCCCAAAAACCAGACGGCAGGCGGCAGAGCACTATATCTTGCGCCACGCACGCGCGGAGGACACCAAACTTTCGGCAGAATCGTTGAGCGCTCCCAATCTCGCCGCCGCGCTCGAGAGTCAAAATTACGATCGGCTCGTCTTCGTTTCGGACATGAATTTCGCCCCGCAGACGCTGTGTCGCGAGATTCAAACTCTGGCGTCGAAACATCCGGCGCTGCGTTTTGAGCTTGTCTCGACGTTTGGTTTGTGCGACAATGTTGGAATTTTAGGTGCGGGATTCGAACGCTCCCCACTTCTCGCGAACCAAAAAGGGAGCGTGTGGGTTGATTTTTCGAACCAATTTTCTCGCGCGCTTGAGAACGTCGAGGTTGAGGTGAGTTTGTGTCCAAAAGGAGAGATGAGCGCCGTTTTTCGCGTGCGGGATTGGCTCACGCTCCCGCAAAATTCCACCACTCGGGTCGATTTTCCTTGCGAGTTTGGGGAGGCGGGGGAGTACGTTTTGTCCGTACGATTGGCGAACGTCGAGGACGATTTCGCGCTGGACGACACGTGGGAAGCGACTTTTCGCGTCGTGCAGCAAGCGCGTTTTCTCGTCGCGGGGACGGTTTCGGAAGAGACTCCCCCGCCTCCACGCTCGGGGCCCGAATACGTCGAGGAGGCGCTGAGGGCGATTTATTCCCAACTTTTGTCGGAGGAGAATCCGCGAAAATTGAGCCATTCCGTCTCGATCGAAGTCGCTCGCGACCCGCAGTTCGATAAATTGGATTTGGATTCATACGATGCGATTATTTTGTGCGATATTCCGCAAATAACGCCGGCAGAGTTTGTCGCGCTCGAAGCGTACGTTAAAAAGGGGGGCGGGTGCGTCTTTTTCGTGGGCGACGCGCGTATTGAGGCGGCACGATACAATGCTGCGGAATTCTTGCCCGCTCGACTTGCGGAGTTTTGGAGGCAGGAGGGGGAGACGTCGTGCTTTCCCAAAATAGACGACCACGCCGCGCCGCTTTTAGGGACGCCCGCAGCACGATTTGCGCCACTTGAGAGCGTCCCCATCCAACAAGCCTGGCGACTCGAAGCGAGGGAAAACGAGTCTGCCGCGCTCATCTCGTCGTCGTTCGGCTGGTCGTTGGTGCTCGAAAAAAGGGACGCAAAAAAAGGAGAAAAAATAGAAAATCGTGATGGGAAAATATATATGTGTGCGTTTTCGCCGGGATTGGAGAGCGGAGCTTTGCCACTCACGCACGCTTTTGTCCCTTTGATGGATCGTTTGATTTTGAATGCGTGCAAAAAAGAAACCCCACAGCCGACGGAGGGCACGCCACGACGCGACGAGTGCGAGAATCTCAACGTCTGCTCGTTCGATGAAACTTCGTTTGGCGAGATGATGAATCAGCATAAAATTAGCGAAAAAACAACGTTGGTTCGGTACGATTATCACAAAGAGACGCACTCTCCCCACGGATCCGGCTTCGCGAAAATCATTTTGCTCGTTTCGCTTCTCCTTTTGACGATTGAGACGGGCATTTCCTCAAAACGCGCGAGGGAAAAATGAAGATTTGGTGTTTCGAAACCAGTCCGCTTATCGACTATTTTGTAACGATTATCTTGTTTGTCGTTTTTTGCACCGCGATTGTTTGGTTTTTTCGCAACGAAAAAGCCCGCCGTTTCGAAAATGCGCGCACTTTGTTGGGGGTGCGCCTCGCGATCCTCTTTTTCGTTGCGATCGCAATGTTGGAGCCTCGGTGGACGGAGTATTTCGTCCCCATGCGCTCCGTGCTTTTTCTCGTCGACGACTCCCCGAGCATGAATTTGCCTGCGTCCGGGGAAAATGTCGAGCAAAGCGCGCTGGCTGAGGCGCAAAAGGCGGCGGCACTCGCCTCGAAACTCCTCAATTCAACCGGTGACTCGCAAGAATATCCAACGACGATTCTTCAGGCAGAAACGCGATTTTTGTCCGAAATTGTCCCACAAGAGAAACTCGAGTCTCCCTTGGGCGATGCGCTCATGCGACTGCGCGACGATCCGACCGCCCCATTCGGCGTCGTCTTGATTTCCGACGGCATCGAGACGGGCGACGTGCCGCTCGAAACGGGCGTCGGCTCGCTCCTTCGGCGCGACGTCGTCTTTTTCCCCGTCGCGACGGGTGCCGATTCCCCCTGGTCGGAGTTGAATCTCGCGATTCTCTCCCATCCAGAAACGGTTTTTCCCGAAGAGGAATTGCGAGTTGAAATTCTCGTTTCGTCGAAACGTTATTCAGGAGATGTCGAGATTTCGCTCAAAAAATCAGACTCACTCACGCCACTTGCGACGACGCACGCCACTTTTTCCGGAAAGGAGAACGAAACGCGACGCGCAACGCTTTCGTTCACGCCCAGAGACAGTGGATTTGTCTCTTTCGACGTCGAAGCGCGTGCCGTCTCGCAAGATTCAACATCAAATGCCGTGCAAAAAGATGCGACAAAAATGGCCGGCGCGGGTTTGCTCCTGAAAAAACAGCGTTCTTTTTCGATTCAAATCGTGTCACGAAAATTGCGTCTCTTGCTCGCAAGCGAAAAACCGACGTGGGAATTTCGATATTTGCGCAATCTTTTCCGACGCGAGCCGTCCGTGGAATTGCGTACGCTGGTTGATTCGAGTCTCACTTCGTTTCAAGGGGAGAACACCCTCCAATCGTTCCCCTCTGCCGAGGAGCTTCGAGAATACGACGCGATTCTTTTGTGCGACGTTTCGCCCAAGTTGCTCGGGGCGGAAGGAGAACGCGCGCTCAATGATTTCGTTCGACACACGTATTTTTCCAGGGTCGAACCGCACGAAGAATCAAAACCGGTGTCGGACGGGCGGAAACTATTGATTTTTGTCGCAGGTTTTCGTTTTCAAAGGGAGGCGTGGAGCGAAATGGGCTTGGGAGGTTTGCTCCCCTTCAATCGAGGTGAGGCAACGTGGGTGGAGAATCAGACCGATGCGCCAGCGAAATTCCTCCCCTCAGCGCTTGGCAAAGCGATTCCGCCACTCGGGAGAGAAGCGTTTCCGCTTGTGTACTCGTGGCTAAAAATTGATAGTGCTGCAAACGATTTTCAAATATTCGCGAATTTCGAGAGGAATCACGAGGCAACTCCAGCGCTTCTGTTGAAAAATTTCGAGAATGGTGCCTTTTTATTTTGCGCCTTCGATTCTTCGTGGAGGTTTCGCGATTTGGAGGGAGGGAACGCTTATCGAGTTTATTGGACGCAAATCCTCCATTATTTTCACACCTTGGCGAGTCGAGAAAAATCGCACGGAGATGAGGACTCCGCCAGCGTTCCGCAAGTCGGAGAATCAGAGATTGATCCGCGAGTTGTCGCTTCGGAGAAAGAGTTTTCTCAAACGAACGCCAATCGCGCAAAGCTAAATGAAACCGCGTCGATTGCTGGAACGACACTTTTTGAGACGAACGAAATGGAGCAACTCGTGGAGGAACTTCGAATTTTGAGCCAAAATAAACCTGTGGAAATTCTCCCGACTGGGCGAAGTGTGCCGCTCGTGGCGCAGTCGATTCTTCTCCTCGTTATCGTTTCTCTTGGCGCGTTTTTGTGGGCGACCATGCGCCGAAATGCCTTTTGACACCAAATTCAAATTTATGACCATATTTTCCGAAAAATGCTATTTTTTGACGGGTCCGACGGCGTGCGGAAAAACGAGTTTCGCGCTTGAGTTGGCGGAATCTTTGAACGCAGAGATTTTGTCGATGGACTCCGTTGCGATTTTTTGCGGCATGGATATCGGCAGCGCGAAACCAACGCGAGAGGAACAGGCGCAGGTGCGTCATCATCTGCTCGACATTGTGGAGCCGTCGCGGGATTTTAGCGTCGCGGATTATATGCGCCATGCGGAGGAATCGGTGCGTGAGATACTGGAGCGAGGGAAAGCGCCCCTTTTTGTCGGAGGGACGCCGCTCTATTTGAAATCTCTGATTTTTGGACTTTTTGAATCCCCTCCTGCGGATGCGTCGTTTCGTGAAGAAATGAAGGCGTTGGCGCAAATCGAAGCGGAGAAGGGGAATAATTCGTTTCTGCACGACAAACTAAAAAAAGTCGATCCCGATTCGGCAGCGCGACTGCATCCGAACGACACGAAAAGATTGATTCGTGCGCTCGAAGTGTTCTCTCTCACGGGGAAAACAATTGGCGAATTTCAAACACAATTCGAAAAAAGGATTCCCGACGAGACGTCTCGACGCATAAAGGTTGTGGATATTCCGCGCGCGACGCTCCATGAAAGAATCAATTTTCGCGTCGATCAAATGTTTGAGAAAGGACTTTTGGACGAAACGCGCCAGCTTCTCAAGACGTACCCCGACCTGAGCGCAACGGCTCGACAAGCGGTTGGATATCGCGAGACGCTCGCTTATCTCGCGCGAGAAGAGGCAGGGGAGACGCCCTCTTTCGAGGAATTGAAGGAGGAAATCAAGGCGCACACGCGGCAACTCGCGAAGCGGCAAATCACGTGGTTTCGCGCGCTTTTTCAAAGAGATTTTCAATTTTGAGGAGAAAAAATCATGGCAAAAAAAGTGGTTGCGGCAGGACTGACGCCAGCGTGGCAGCGTCTTTTAGAGTTCTCGCGTCTCGAGCTGGGCAGGGTGAATCGCGCGCATTCCTCGCAATCTTTCGCGGCGGGGAAAAGTGTCAACGTTGCTCTTGCCGTTTATTCTTTGGGGGGCGACGTGCGTGCCATACTCCCCCTCGGTGGCGCTAATGGCGAGAATTTGAGACGAGACCTTGAAAAAATCAGGCTCCCTTTTCGCGATTTGGAGACGCGCGCGGAAACGAGAGTCTGCACCACGCTTGTCGATCACGAATCTGGATGCGTGACGGAGCTTGTCGAGGAAGCCGTCCCGCTGAGCGATTCGGAGTGGGAAAAATGGGACGCCCTCTGCGCGGAGGAATTCGCCTCGGGTGGCGTTGTTGTCATTTCCGGGAGTCTCCCGCAGGGTGTGCCCTCGAAAAAATATGCCGAGATGTGCGAGTTGGCGAGCCGATCGGGCGCGCAAATGGTTTTGGACTTTCGGGGCGAGGGGTTGTTGGAGTGCCTTAAATTTCGACCTCTCGTCGTGAAGCCGAATCGTAAGGAACTGGAGGCGACGGTGGGATTTGCGCTTCACGACGAGGCGCGGCTTATTGAGGCGGCTCGGCAATTGAACGTTCTCGGCGCGCGGTGGGTGATCGTTTCGGACGGACCGGGCACGCTTTTGGTCGTGTCGAGCGAGGAGACGCGACGATTCGTCCCGCGCGAGGCGGTTCCGCAGGTGTCTCAAGAGGGGCGAACGATTCCTCTTTGCCCGATTGGCTGCGGCGACGCGCTCACGGGTGGGCTTGCTCTTGCGCTTGCTCGAGACGAAACGATCGAGTCCGCCGTTGCGCAGGGGATGGAGGCGGCGTTCAAAAACCTTTATCAATTCACGACGTGTCGATTTTTCGCCTAATTGTATCTTTTTGTGCGAAATGATAATGAAGCCACTTGACACTTGGACATAATTGCGCTATAATCGTCGTATTGAAAGTTGAAACTCGAAAGACAAAGGCGAAAAAATCAACCCCAACCTTCGGAGGACGGAAAATGCGCAGTGGTTTTACGCTGGTGGAGCTTCTTGTGGTGATTTCGATTATTGGCGTGTTGGTGGGCTTGTTGCTTCCGGCGGTTCAGCACGCGCGGGAGTCGGCGCGTCGGCTCCAATGTTCTCATCACATGCGCCAAATCGGTCTTGCGATGCACCAATACGAGTGTCGCGAACGCAAATTCCCTCCGTCGCACACCAAGAAGCCGACGGAACACAATATATTGACGTTCCTCCTTCCTGAGTTGGAACAGGTTGCGCTTCATCAGCAGTTTGATTTTACGCAGCATTGGAACAAAGGCGTGAATGCGCAAGCGTATAAGAATGAAGTCCCGGTTTTTCGCTGTCCCTCCGCGCCTCAGGAGGAACCGTATGTTTCGGATTATGCCGCAAATGTGAAGATTCAGCCAGCGGTGTACAACATCTTCGTTCAATCGGGCGAGACGAAGAAGCGAAGTTTATGGTACAATATGCTTCGCCCGGACTCGGTGCCGGTTCGCGCTGCGGATGTTCGGGATGGTCTTTCGAACACGTTTCTATTTTTCGAGGATGCAGGTCGCCCGACGGGGTACACGCAGGGGCGCCCGGATGGCTCGACAATCACGGGTGCGAAGTGGGCGGACGTTGATTCGTTTTTCTACACGCATAGCGCCACGGGCACCAAGTTTATCAATCAAAACAATCACAACGAAATCTACAGCTTTCACCACAACGGCGGAACGTATATCTACGGCGATGCTTCCGTCCATTTTGTGAGTGAGAATATCGAGCCGGATGCGTTTTTCTCGCTTTTCACGTACAATCAGGGAGATTGAGTCCACCGTCGGAGCGGCACGCTAGGAAAGAGACGGGATGTTGGAGCGCTGACACTTAAAAAATTGCGATAGAGGGGCAGGGAAGCCGCCTGCGTCGGGGAAATGCGGGGAGTTGGCAAAATTCGGCGACTGCCCCCCGGAGCCGAGAACGAAGCGAAGCGTGGTTCCCGATGAAGAGCCGAGGGATTTTGCCCGATTCCCCTTTTCGGAGGGTGGTCGTCCTCGGGCACCCTCCGAAAAGGGGTGTTTTGCTGCGGGAACGCATTCACCACATCAACTACCCCCCGCCCTTCGGGCATACCCCTTCAGGGAAGGGGAATTGAATGGTTTTCGTGCGGTATTTCGAGAAATCAAAAGTTTCCGGTGAGTTTCGAGGGTGTTTTGCGATACTCCC
>JAUNBK010000021.1 GCA_030527105.1 Planctomycetia bacterium | reverse complement strand
TGTAATTGGATCTTGAAAGTTTATATTGAAAGTTTGGTGTGCCGCTGTCGAGAATTCGCCATCGAGAAATCATTCAGTACCAAAATTTGATTTCCGCGAAGTTTCGGGAGCATGGCGCGCAAGCTCCAACGGCGGACGGAATGCGGGAGTTTTGACGAGAATGTTGTAAAGATCTTCCTCTTCAATCAACTCCTCCACCTGCTATTATGTAGGCGCGATTTTCAAACCAAGAAAACTGGATTATAAAGAAACTTTGAGGTAACTGATGCAGCCCTTCGATCAAAATTATAATGCGGGGAATTCCTCCTCAGTTCGTGTCACGGTTCCGGACGACACATCGAACCTTCAAGAAGCGTACGATCTCACACCCGTTGGAGGTGAACTATTCATTCGATGTGGAATTTACGACGTTTCTGAGACGATTGTTGTCGCCAAAAATATCAAGATTCGTGGAGAGGGTGAGAACGCCGGTCTCGTCGTGCTTCGCGGAAGGTCAAACGCAGTATTTAAGCTCGAGTCCAGCGTCGCTCAACTGGAAGGTTTGATGATTCAGAACGATGGAGTGGAGGCTCTTTATCAGGTGCAGAATGCGGCACTTTGGATTTGTGCGGCGCATTCAATCATCCGTCGCTGTTGTATTACTTCACGCTATGGCTGCGGTATCGTGATTTGCCAACAAGGCTCTGCGCCACATCTTCTGGAGTGTATGGTCTCGGGCTGCGGTCTCACGAATCTTTGCGTTGGATCGGGTGCAAATCCAACGGTGGAAGGGTGTCGATTCAACAGCGGAAAGTCTACAGGTATTTTCGTCTTCGGCGGGGCGGGCGGTGTTTTCACCAATTGCGAAGCGAGAGGAAATGCTCTTGCAGGAATGGAGATTCGCGACTACGGAACGAATCCGACGGTGCAGGGTTGTACCTTTGTGAAGAACGGCTATGAGGGCATCTTGGTAAATAACTCCGACTGGAAAGAGAAAATTTCGCCTCAAGAGACGTCAGAGTCGTGGAATTTCGCCCCAGAGGAACCGAACGGAGAGAAAATCGTAAACACATACGAAATCGGGGAGGTAAACATCCAGGTACGACCGATTGATATTCTACAAAATCCGCAATCCAACCAACTGCCATTGATTCCGCCGGATCTGCGCAGTGTTCAGGCTGAGATTTTGGGAATTGATTATGTCATCGGTCAGATCCAATCCGACACGCATCCAGCCTTCGACCAAGCGAGAAATACAGTCGCCGACGCACTGGCGCAAGTGGGCGCGATCGAGAAGAAACGCGACGAGGTGTCGTCTGCGTTGGGGCAAATCGAAAGCGAAAGGATCGAAGACATCGTTGGCAAAAACAGCAAAATTCCAGCCGAATCTTTTAGTAGTTTGTGTCCGAAAAAAATGAATCCTTCTCTCTTCTTGAGCATCATATCGTGGAATTTGCTCGCATGTCGCGCAAGGGAGGAATACGAACGTGTCGCGGACGAATATCACGCACTCTGTGCGAAAGAGTTAGAGGCGCTCTCGGCTCGAAAATGCAAGTTGGAGAACTCCATTTCGAAAGAGAAAGAGGAATTTCGAACGCGCGCAGTTCGAGCAGTCTTGTCAACCTGCTCGGGGTACAACCAAGCGGATGCGCCGATTCCGACACTTGAAATTCGAGCTAAATTGTTGGATCTTTTGAAGTATGGTCTCGGCTGGACAGATGACGAGCTTTGGAATTGTTGCGAAAGATTTTGGGAGACGAGTCGACCGATTCTGCTGGAGCGTAAGCAGCATGAGAAGGAGGAAAAATGGGCGCGTGAGCAGGAGGCTTATCGAAGGGTAAATACCGAGCGTGAACGCCAAGAAGTGCGTCGAAAGTTGGCGGAACTCGCGACGCCGAAAGAGCACTCATCCTCGCGTTTGAGGCGGGTGATAGGAAACGTACTTTCGACGATTGGGCTGAAGAAAGATACGCCTCCCACCCCCGCTCCCACACGTTTTTTGGCGCTAACGATCAACGGCGTGGAGTACGAGTGGTGTTGGTGTCCTGCGGGGAGTTTTACGATGGGTGGAGAGGGATATACCCCACACGATGTTACGTTGACGAAAGGCTTTTGGATGCTGGAGACACCCGTGACACAACGCATGTGGAGCAGCCTGATGGGAAGCAACCCGAGCAGATTCCACGGGAACGATCTCCCCGTTGAGCAGGTGAGTTGGCACGACTGTATGAAATTTTGTGCGAGATTGTCCGAGTTGTCTGGATTGAAAATAGAACTTCCAACAGAGGCGCAATGGGAGTACGCCTGCCGTGCGGGGACGTCAACGGCGTACAATTTCGGCTCTTCCTGCAACGGCTGTGAAGCTAATTGCAATGGAAGACTTCCTTACGGAACGACGCAAAAGGGACCGAATCTCGGAATGACGACTGAAGTGCGGACGTATCCCGCGAATGCGTGGGGCTTGTACGATATGCACGGGAACGTTTGGGAGTGGTGCTCAGATTGGTTTAGCAAAGATTATTATGAAGTGTCGCCAGCGACGGACCCCAAAGGTGCGCGTTGCGGTTCGGGTCGTGTGCTTCGGGGCGGTAGTTGGTGCAGTGGAGCCGATGGGTGTCGTTCTGAGTATAGGGGCAATCGTGGTCCAACGGGTACGGATCATAATTTGGGCGTCCGTCCTCTCTTCATCCCATAGCGCAGGAATGTGTCCGTGCGAGTAACACAAGATATTCGCACGGACACATGATGTTCCCCGTTTGGGCGTCCTGAAGTTTGAAGGTATCTCCGATTGGAATGGTTCCGGTCTGGGAAGCAGCAGATCGTTTTGCAATCTCCTGTGGAACTTGTTGTTTCAAAACCATCGTCTCGGAGCTGGAAAGCCCTTCTCACGAATCGTGCCGAAGCAAACGATTCATCTCAGGACGGTTGGTGGGGAACATCATGTTTCCGTGCGAAACGCAGCTCTTTTTTTTAGGTGTCTGACAACCATCCTCATTTATAATACTAACGAGTTTCAAGGGGGAAAGCGAACTCTTTTTGAGAAAAAATACAATATTTTTCGCTGGAGTTTCCGCCATGCGTCTGCCGTTGGATCTACACACTGAGGCAAAAACAAACGGCACGCCCGTCCTTTTGGAACGAGCGTGCCGTGGAAATTTAGCGTCTGAACAGGACGCCGTCGATACCTGGATATTGTGTGTGAAGGTCAGGGAATCCTCCTAAAGGCTTGATAACACAACGTACACGGCGATCAACGCGATACCCAGCCCAATACCCACAACAATTCCCAGCAACGCTTGGGCAAACAACACGACAATCCCATTGCCATAACCAATGGGTTTTCCTCTCTGATTTCGAATCAAAGAACCCAGTATGAGCGGGCAGATGAGAAATGTAGCAACTAAAGATAAGAGAATTGCAGTAGTCCCCAACTCATCAGAGGAAACCATGTTTAGAGGCGTACCGAAATAACCAACACCAAACCCCACGCCAGCGCTAATCACTATAGAGGCGAGACTTACGAGAAGATTGTACAAAAATGCCATCCCGTAAGGCAGTTTGACTCCGCAGACCCATTTCGTGACCAGTTGGAGAACAGCCGCTCCAACCACTAGTCCAATGGGAATGCCGATAAGGGAAGGCAGCAAGTTTGGGTGAGCCTGTGCAAGCAAAAATGTGTTTTCCATCGTTATGAACCTTTCTATGTTGACGCCGTTTGAAGTATACACATTCTCCCACCCCTGCAATCGAACCGACCATGGCGGTAGTCTGAAGCTGAAATTCAAAAAGTGTCCACAATCAAAAAAATGTTATAGTTTCCATTCCTAACTCAACCAAGAGCTAGAAAAAAAGTTTGAATTTTATAATACGCTGCGTTGAAACTTCCGGTGCCGTCCGTCGTTGGAGCTTGCGCACCACATATCCCAACACGTCGTAAAAACTCAAAATCATTTGAGCGCCATACAAGGTGCGAGGAACATGGGCAAATTCACTATGTTGCTTTCCCGACGATACACGGCACATCTGTAAGTATAAACGATCGAAGTAAAGCGAAGCGAACATTTTCTTCTCGAAATTTTGTCAAATTTTATCTCGAAACCGAAAATTTCAACGCTGCGTATTATATACTCGTTCTCCTTTAAAATTCCTATTTTGCGTGATGCTTTGCAAGCCGTGGTGCGTAGCTCCAACGGCGGACGACGCAGGAAATTTCAACGCGAAGTATTATAAAATTGTCCGCTGAGATTTTCATCACACTATCATTGTACTCCGTGAGAATTAAATTGTCAAGAGTACGGAAGAAAAAATCTTCAAAATAATTCATTTTTTTGTGGATACTCTTTGCAAAATGAGAATATTTCAATATTGGTGAGACATTATATTCATCGTCCTTTAAAATTCCGGTTTTCACGGCATTTCGGGAGCAGTGCTGCGCAGATACGACGGCAGGCGGAACCGTTTGTCATGCACTCGGGAGGCAGAGCGGATCGACGGGAGAAACTCGTAACGCTCAGACCGCGAAAACAAATTTGTCCAAGAGTCCGCGTGGCATGGTGTTTGGGCGGAGTGAATGAGTACGAAAAAAAGGGGCGCCATAAGGTTGGATGGCACCCCTCAAAAGTCCGCGTACAATAACGGGTTAATCAGAATTCAAATCTCAAGCTTGCCATGCCGGTGTGGAGCGTTGTATGCTCGTTGACAAAGGCATCATAATCTACCAAGGCGGAAAGACGTTCCGTGATTTCAAAATTCAAACCGACGCCAAGGTTCGCCCAGTCGCGTCCTCCAGAGTTGCCCCGAACCTTCCAAGGTCCGCACGGATCATCCGCATGGGTTGTGTAAATCATCGGGGAGGTTTCGCTCAGCAACTCGTGAACCCACGCGATATTCGCCCGCAGTGTCACGAGATTGTCGCAATCGCGCCCAAACCACACGTCGCGAGACAAACGCATTCCGAGGAACGTCCGCAGCGAGTTGTGCTCCACTTCGCTCACGGTGAGGGAAAGGTCACTTGTGTTGCCGTAGACGTCCGTGCCCGACTCGTTGAACGCATCGGAATTGTAGTAGGCATATTGCAAACCGAGATAGGGATTGATGGTGCAAGTATCGTTGCAGACCCAAATCCAACCGCGTTCGTAATAAACGGAGGGGAGGATACCATCGTAATCAGCAGCGTAATTCTCCGGCGCGTCGTTAAAGAAACGCTTCGCCTCGTAATCGCTCCACGTGATGCTGGTGTTGATCATTCCATAGCCGCAGCAGTAGCTGGAGAGCCATTTCAAGTAGAGTCCCAAGGTATAGTCGGTGGAATCAATACTTGTCCAGCCAAGGTCTGCCGAGGAATTGAGGTTCGACTCGCCGTACTCGAAATAAACACCACCATGGAATCCAACGCCATTGTTGACTTCGAGGGCGAATATCGCATCGTACGATTCCGAGGAGTAACCACTGAGGTGGTGGTTCATGGCGGTTTCGCCATTCATACCGTGGAAAATTGCCCACGCAGTCCAGTTGCGTTGAGGACAGCAAGGATCAACGTCAATGTTGTATTTGACATTTTCCGTTGCGACGTCCACAGCCAGGAGCTGATTCGCGAGAAGCGTGTTTCTGTTGGTGATTCGATTGATTTGGTGATTCGCCATGCTTGCGTAGCTTGCGCCAATCAACTGATCGAAGTTCGCCGCGAAATCTTCCGCCGTCCCCGAAGTGGAATTGATGTAGTCCCACGCTTGATAGAGACTGCTGCTTGGGTCTCGATTCATGACGCAGGGTATCTTGTCGTCGCGATTCAAGCCTGCATTCCCTGAGCCGAACGCGTCGTCGTAGCTTTTCATCTCGATATGGAGTCGAGCTGCGGCAGATTGAACCCCCGCAGTACCATCGTCCACCGCATCTTCCACCGTAATCGTGTAGAGGTGGTTTTGGTATATGTACTCTCCAATCTCCAGCTTCTCGGAACTTTCCTCAGCGAGAGCGTCGACGTCGATGTTGCTCGCCATGTACTCTTCTTGGAGTTTGCCGTTCTCGTCCAGCCAGTTGTACTTTGTCGTTTGATACGTATCGCTATCAGTCGTGTCTACGAAAACGATGTTCGTGTAGAACTCCTGCTTTGCGCCAGGATTGGACGTATCAATGAGAGCGGTGATGTTTTTCAGCGCGATATTGGTATTGCCCGAGATTGAAATTCTGTCGAACGCAATCATACCCGCCTCCAAAACCTGGACTCCCTTGTAGGTTTCCTCCAACTCGTGGAAATACCCGTGCTCGAGATTTCCATTTCCCGCAGCGCTCAAATCAATTGCACTCAAATCGTGTTTCTTCACTTCAAACGTGATCGTTCCGCCCGTGGCGTTGAAGACGGACCCCGTTGAGGCACCGATGAGACGCACCTGTTCGTAGCGGTCGCGAACGCTTGTGATGTAGAAATCTGAAGTGCCATTCTCACTACCCATTTCGTCGATCACTCTGGTGGTGTTGACAACCCCCACGGTCAGATTGCCATTGATCAGGTTGAGCGCGCACGCTCCAGTATCCTTTCGAATGGCGGACGTTCCGTTAAGAGCGTTGGGTTGACTCGCGTTGATTTCCACAAGTTCATCACTGTCCAAATACCATCGGAAACGAGGAGCGTACTCTCCATCAACATACTCGTATTGGTCACCTGCGAGCCATCGGTCGTCAACCCCGCCGAAGAATGCCGTCGTGCCAACGGAGGTGGTCTTGTAATTTGACGCTTCTCCATTAATATTCACAACGGTGGTCGCGCTTCCGCCTATGTTGCCACGATGAATGGTGCTATTTTCGTGTCCCGCCTCGTAGGAGATGATGTCCATTTTGGTCATGTTCTTTCCACCGAAATAGACGTACGGCAAGTCGTTTCCTCGGTAGGTATTGTCAACAGAGGCATCTGCCAAATAGGCGCGCCCTTCGCTCAAATTCAAATAGCCATAGAGAGGTCCATTCCGGTCGGGATCAATTTCTTCTGAAAGCTCCATCAGTTGCGGAGCGCCTGTAAAAACGACCTCGCCCCCGGTGAAATTGACGGTGGTGTTGCTGTTCGCGCCGCCAATTGTGGTGCGATAAGCAAAGGTTGTGTTGCCTCCTGCAAAATTAATGACGTGCGTCCCGCCATAAACCACATCGGGATCATCGGAGCTTGTGCTTGTATGGCAGTATGTGGTGAGGTCGTAGTTTCCGCCGAAGTGGACTTCTGTGTCAAATACATTCGTGCCACCTTCGAAATCGACGTTCGCTCCGCCCGAAGTGACGAAATAATTCCCCTCCTGAACCGACATGGCTGAAAAATAGACACCGTAGTAACCCTCGCTCGCCCCAAAACCAGACTCCATGGGGTGATACGTGAAATTATTGTTCCCACCAGAAAAAGTCACCGTGCTTTTGCCCGAAGAAAAAGTGGCGCCAGCAGTCGCGGAGTCTGGGTACGCGTTTGCCGCGCCGCCAAAAAGAACTCTTTGGGTGAAGGTGTTGTCTCCTCCGCTAACATTAACGACGACGTCCTGCCCATTCCCCTGAGCGTCGCCCGAGGAACGTCTTGCACCGATATAGATGTTCTGGTGATTAAAAATGTTCGTGCCACCGACGATATCTAAAGTGACGTTCGTGTCACCATCCGCTCTGCGGTTGCCGAACTCTGTATACCCATTGAAACGCGTCTCACCCCCAGAACTGCCAATAGTGAGCGTAGGATTGGTGAAATTTATCCTATCACTATTGTCGTATGTTCCCGGAGCGATGATAGGATCGTTGCCACCCGTCTGCCCCACTGCGTTTCCCACGTCCAACAGAAGTGCCGCCGCTATCATTGCTGATAGAAAGACACCTCTCTTCCTAACCTTTCCTTCCATGGTAAATCCCTTCCTAACTTGGTAAAAAGTGGGGAAACTCGTCCTCTATGCGATCGTAATGCCAGGCTCTCTACTGCCCCCTTGCTGTATCGGGTGAGAAATGTAGATATTTCCAGTATTTTCTTTAAAAATGAACAAGCTGTATGGGTGAATTCCAACAAAAAAACAAAAGTTTAACGATTAGTCAAAGAATGTCGACAGGTGGGCAGTTGCGCCATCTCGTGAAATATCAATAAACGCTACTCAAAGATGGGGTAGGGGACTCTGCTACGTGCTAGAGTGGTCGCGAAAAGTACATCGCCCCACCTTCAGAGGAGGGGCGACGTTTTTGCCATTAGAAGTCATTATAATACTTCGCGTTGAAAATTCCGGTTCCGCCCGCCGTTGGAGTTACGCACCACGGCTCGCAAAACCTCGCGTAAAACGGGAATTTTAAACGACGATGAGTACAGACGCTGAGTACATGGGTATAAATGTCGTTAGAAAAGGTCAACCCATTTTTCGGTCTTGGCGCTTTCCAGTACCTTGTCGCACACGAACTGCACTCGCATTGCCGCGCGCATGTCGGGTTGGAACTTCTCGCCAGTCGTGATCGACGTGAGAAAATCCGCAAACGCATTGATGAACGTGTGCTCGTACCCGATGGTCGTCCCGGGCACCCAGTAGTGGTTCATGTAGGGATGCTCGGAATTCGTGACGTGAATGGACTGCCAGCCAACGATGTGGTCCGGCGTTTTGGTGCCCGTTTCGGGGTCGCGATATCGGAAGAATTGCAGACTATGCGGCACCTCCAAATCGAAATAAACGGCTCCGTTTTCGCCATTGAGTTCGAACGTGTTGTGGTTTTTGCGTCCGCGCGCGTATCGAGTGCTGTGGAACGTCCCGAAAGACCCATTTTCGAAGACGGCAATAAACGCACACGCGTCGTCAATCGTGACGGGTTCCATCTTGCCAGTTTCGACATGGAGCCTTTCTTTGACGAAGATTTCCGTCTTTGCCGTGACGCGAACGATCGGACCATTGAGCCACTCTGCCAAATCGATAGCATGAGCGAGCAGGTCTCCCGTGACGCCGCTCCCCGCGACCTTCGAATCGAGTCTCCAAAGTGCCGCTCCACCCTGGGGAACGTTCGTCGAAATGGTATAATCCTGGTTGTACGTGGAGTTGTAGTGGAAAGGACGACCGATGCGATTCTCCTCAATGAGTTGCTTCGCGAGCGAGACGGCAGGCACTCTTCTGTAGTTGAACGAGACCATGTTGGCGACACCCGCGTTCTCTACCGCGTCGACCATTTCTTGCGCCTCCTGGATGTTCATCGCAAGTGGCTTCTCGCAAACGACCATCTTCCCCGCCTCGGCAGCCGCAATAACAATGTCGTGGTGCAAATTGTTCGGGACAACGATATCAATGAGATCAATATCGTCCCTTGCGATCAGCTTCCGCCAATCGGACTCCGTGGACTCATACCCCCAATTGGCGGCGTATTCGTCGAGAGTTTTATCGAGAGAGCAGACGCACTTCAAAACGGGTTTGAACCCCGTATTAAAGAAGCGCGGCACTTGAAGATATGCGTTGGAGTGAGTCCGCCCCATGAAGCCGGTTCCGACTTGTCCGATTCGTAATTCTTTCATGATTCTTCCTTTTTGTTGGAGAAAAAGCCAAAAAAACAGTCTATCTCACCAGTATAGAGGAGATTTTCCCACATGTCTAGGGGGGGGGAAATTATACGTGGGGTGGAATCTGGGGCGTCGTGTTGTTTTGTTGTCGTGTTGTTTAATTGTCATCTTGCGGACCGAATCCGATCACAGCGCTTCTTGCCGAAGCGCACGACTACTCTTTCACGAATCGCCCCAGCGCGTCAAAAAGAACAATCGCAGAGAATGGCGGACGACTGTGGGTTGGCTCTCGAAGTATCGGCCCAAGCGAGTTCGTCACGAAAACACCCGCGCCGTGCCCGGAACACGCTCCCGAAATCTGCATCTCCGGCATCCGCAGACGAAAATCAAATCCCATCTCCACAAACGAGAGCGGGTCCCCCATCGGCAGCGGAATCCCTTGCGTCGAAAGCTGCGTTGCCTGCGCAAAAGACGAGAGAAACGCGCGACGAATCGTTCCGTTGTGGGCGCGAAAACTCCCTTCGCCCCAAATCAAACGCCCGCCATCGAAACGCGTGTTTTTCAACTCCAACTCGCCGACGCCAGAGAGGGGCGCGTTCGAACCAAAAACCTGCGCCAGGTCGATGTTCGAAAATTTGCCATTAAAAATGCAGCTCCAGCCACTGAAACTTTGCTGAACGCTAATCTTTCCATGATACCGTGAGTGCTGTCCTACGCTGCGAATAATGGGGAAGAGGGAGGCGAGCCGCTCGGTTGAGATTCCGTCGCTCGAAACGTCGATTTCCGCGATAAGGACGCTCGAATGCTGCTTTTGCTCGCGCACGAGAGTAAGGTTGATTTTCGCGCGCACGTCGCCATCGGGAATCTCAAAGGAAATGTTGGTTTCTGGACCAAACGCTCCGTCGAAAATCCGCATCTGCGCCTTCTGAATGTCCAACGCTGTGCCTCCCTCGCCAACGCGGACGCTCCCCTCCACAACAAGGTATAACTCGTTCTGTTTCCAAAATTGCACTCGATTCAGAATCCGTTGGTGCATGAGCCACAATGGTTCGAGGCACTCAGGAGCCAACTGGATTTCACCCACTGCCCAATTCATTTGGCGTATTGTCTCGCCATTGCGTTCAATTGTGGTATTTCTCGCAATAGTCTCAGGAATCTCCGCAAGCGGTCGCTCGCCAACCTTCTCGGGAGTCGATACAGAGGTGGTGTTTGGCAAGAAAATCTGCGTCCCGCGATATGCTGTTTTATGGGGGCGCAGATGTTCCACCCCCTCGAACACCACGGGCATTTCGATAAATGTCGCAAACGCCGCCGCCTTATCGAGTGCGTACCACGCCGTTCGTCGATATTCCCCCCACGCGAGGAGCGCAAGGACGGGGAGAAAACCGAATAAAACGAAGAGCAACATTAAAAGCGTGCGCTTCTGCATGATATTTCCATTGGGTTAAGGACGAAGGCTTAAGGACGAAGGCGCGTCTGAAGCGATTGCGACAAATCAAGCCGCGCACCGATTTCTTCCATGCTGTCGCACCCGAATTTCTCCGTGAGTGCCGAGGCAATCTCGAACGCGACGGCATTCTCCACCACCACGCTGGCGGCGGAGACCGCGCACACATCGCTGCGTTCCCACGACGCGGCAGCCCTTCGGCGCGTCTTCATCTCCACCGAGTCCAACGGCTTTCGCAGCGTTGCGATAGGTTTCATCGCGGCACGCACGACAATCGGCTGCGCGTTCGTCATGCCCGCCTCGAGTCCGCCGGCGTTGTTCGATGGGCGCGAAAAACCAAGTGTCCGCATCCCCTCCTGAAGAGGATCGAAGTGGATCGGATCATGGACTTGCGAGCCGGGGAGACCCGCAGCGCGGAATCCCAAGCCGATTTCGACGCCTTTAATCGCTTGAATTGCCATGATCGCTTGCGCCAGGCGTCCGTCCAACTTTTGATTCCATTGTGCGTGTGTTCCCAAACCAAAGGGAATCCCCGTCGCGCGGACTTCAACAACGCCCCCCAACGTGTCCCCCTCGGACTTCGCATTTTCGATCGCCTCAATCGCCTTTGCGTTGTCTTGATCGAGCGCGAGGGAATAAAGTTCGTTCCCATCTCGCAACGCACGTATTTTTTGAAGCGCAACCCCACGAACGTTTGAATTCGCCCCCGCCTCCATCATGGCGAAATGTTCCTCAGCCCCCTGCGCGACGGGGAGCGCTGCGTCTCCAATTTGCGTGACGAACCCGACGACCTCGATCCCGAAAGCGGAGAGGATTTGTCGAGCCAACGCGCCCGCCGCAACGCGCGCCGCCGTTTCTCGCGCACTCGCCCGCTCAAGGATGCCGCGCATGGAAGAGAGGTACTTCCGCGACCCACTCAAATCACCGTGTCCAGGTCGCGGACTCGACAAGTCCTCAAGCTGCGGCAAACGATAGTCCTTATTCTTGACCCACAGCGCGACGGGGCTGCCGATGGTGGTTGTCCCCCACACGCCAGAGAGGATTTCGACGGCGTCCGTTTCGATCGCTTGCCGCCCTCCGCGCCCGTATCCGCCCTGCCGACGGCGCAATTCGTAATCAATAACCTCGGTCGAAATGTCCAGCCCGGCAGGCACGCAATCCACCAATGCAAGCAATCCCTTTCCGTGGGATTCGCCTGCGGTGTTGTAGTTTAACATAATATAGTCCGCCTAAAGTTGCTTTTTTATTGTTGATCCACACAAAAAAATTACATGGAATCTTGACGACACTTTTTCTATTATAGCGAAAAAAACAATTTTGCGCAAGGGAGGTATTCTAATGCGTACTGTACTTTCGCCAAAATTTCACACTGGCGCTCTAATGAATTCGCGAGCCCGTCTCGGAATCGCGAAGAAATGCCTGTTCAGGGGTGCCCACTCCTCCGAATTTTACAATTTTTCCGATTTTTCCCAAAAAATCCCCCGTTCCCCCCTTTTTCGTCCTTGACAAAGTGGGAAACTTGGAGTATACTACAATTGTCACGAAGGGAATAATCGATACAGACCACAAAATCGTTGTTGTTTTGCATGTTTATGTGTTTTGTATCGCCAAGAGTGTTGCAGCACGCGAAACAGACGCTGGTGTTATTTCGTTTTGCTGTACAGAATAATTTCTACTTTTATTTCCAATTATATTGGAGGAGTACAACATGTTGAATCGTATTTGGAATGATGAATCTGGTGTTTTGACGTTTGAGTGGATTCTTCTCTTGACTGTGTTGGTCATTGGAATCGTCGGCGCTCTTTCTGCTGTGCGCGACGCTATCAACACCGAACTGGGCGACGTTGCCACCGCAATGATTTCGTTGGATCAGTCGTATTACATTTGCAATCCTTGGGAAGTTATGGTTCCCGACGACAACGTCTTTGACGGCGCGACTTGGTCGTACTTCTTGGATGGTGCGACTTCCGCTGAGGGACGTTTTCTTAAGGACGGTACAACTGAAAATGGTGGCAAGAAGCCGAACCAGTACGACAGCGGCGGCAAGGCTTTCGCGGTTCTTCCCACTGAAGGCTTGGATGTTGCGGGAGAGACGTTCTAGCCTCCCTTTCATACTAATTGCATAGCAACTAACGGCGTCGTCTTTCAGGCGGCGTCGTTTTTTTACGAGAAGGCGCGCAAACACAAACACGACACGTAAACTCGGCAAAACTCCACTCTTTTCCTGTTTTTTCTCAAATTTAGCACAGAGTTCTAACGAATATGCCGATTATTACAGTATATGTTGGGTTCTGTACGGGTCGGCACGTATGGCGACACAGCGACCTGCATTTGCGGAAAATTTTTATTTTCGATGAACTTTTTGCATGAATATCCATATTAATAGGTAAGTTCGTGCAATTAGCAACAGCTCAAGGGTGGATTATTGATATGAAAAAGAAGACTGAGATTTCACGTGCAATGCGGCAATTCCGCATCGAGACTTTGGAAAGCCGATACATGCTTTCAAGCGTTCCTTTTGCCGACGCGCTTGCGAACACGGAGCTTATCGAGAGCGACACCTTTCAAGTCACGTTGGGAAATAGCGAGGATCCTGGCGATGTCTCGTCGCGATATGTTCTCATGCACATCGAAATGACGGGTGACAAAGCGGTGCCCAATGCGGAGAACATCTCGATCATGGATGGCGACGATGAGGTCGCGTTCCTCAATTCCAAGGTGGATGGGAAGTTGATATCCATCCTTGTCGAGTTGGGAATGGGAACCGATTATACTGTCTCGGTTAGTTGTGGTGAAAATGTTGACCCTGCGTATCGAGTTCTCTTTACGTCCACTGCCGACACGGATGGCGATGGGACTCTGTCTGTCGAGGAATACTACACCCAAAAGGGGGAAATGCAAAAAGGGATCGGTATCACGGACCGCACCATTTCGTCTTACCTGAATTTATACGGCGTCGATTTGACAATTGATTCCTTCGACGCCATTTATGATCTCAACTCAAACGGTCGCTTGGATCGTTCGGAATTCAACACCCTGATCGGTTCGAACTTCGGCACCGAATTGCTCACGCTCACGCAGGAGATTGTCGTCGCGCCGCGCGTCTCGGATTTGACGATCAACGGCGAGGTGCCCGAGACAATCGAGAAAGATTCCTATCTTACGTCGAATGTCGAGAATTTGATCTTTTCGGGAGAAATTTCTGGCTTTGATTCGGACGCAAACGGGACTGCCGTTTCTGCCAGTTTGACGTACACTGATGCAGATGGGACGACGTGGACGGTGTCGATTAGCGACGTGACGCAAGATCAAACGTTTGACGAGTTGGAGTATACTTTCGATGCCGAGACGAACGTATTCACAATGACGCTCACTGAGGGAACGTACGAGGGGGCGTTTGTCCTCCAGGTCTGGGGCGGCGCGAACAATACGCCGCAGGAAGAGGCGACGACGTACACCATCACGACCGACACGACAAGTCCAGCAGTTGAAGGGGCAAGCCTTTCGATGGCGAGTGGGTGGAACGAGACGGACGATCGATATTATACGTCGAACACGAAGCCGTCGTTTGACGTGACACTCACTTTTGCGAGTGCGGCGCAATTGGAGCAGGCGTTGGCGGAGATTGCCGACGCGAAGCAGGGTATTTATCTAAATCTGCGCGACGTGCGCGACGAGAGTGGGAGCGTCAGTACAACTCTTGCGACAATCGCACTTACGGTCGAAGATTTGGATGCGGCGAAACGCACCACGAACGACGATGGTACGATTTCGGTCGTTGTATCGGTTGCGCCGGGCGAGGCGCTCGAGGCGGCAACGTACCAAATTGACGTCGTTGTGCGCGACCGATTGGGAAATTCTACCGTTCGTGCGGAGATGGTTGTCGTTGTTATCGACACGACCGCGCCGGCGTTTGGCTTAAGTGTCGATGCGTCGCAGTTGGCGGAGTGCCCCACCGAGGGTGTAACGAATTACACGAACGAAAATGAGGTCACTATCCTCATCTCCAACATTGAGGAGGCGAATATCGGGTCTCTCTCTTACAAAATTGGGGCAGACGGCGAGGCGCAGACGCTCGAGACGACCGACGAATCCTTCTCCGCAACGCTTGCGCTTGGCGAGAATACGATTATCGTCACGATGGTGGACAAAGCGGGGAACTCGACTTCTCACGAAATTGTGGTGGTGTACAACGACCTGCCCGCGCTCTCCAGCGAGGGAACGGCGCTCGTACAAGATGGGTGGATTCAGAGCGCTGTGGAGGGTTCGACGATCAATTCTATCGGCGACGTTGCGCTTCTTTTCGCGGATGGGAACATCGCAAGCTACACCGTTCTTTCGAGTGGGGAGCGCATTAACCCCACGCTCAACACTGATCGCCAGCTTTCGTTCACGTACGACGCGTTAGGGACGGACGAAGACAATTATACGGAGACCATCACGCTCACGCTCACGGACGCCTATGGCGAGAAGTTCACACTCGAGTTTGACGCGACGTACACGAACGATAACGCCCCCCCCACGCTCACGGACGTGACACTCACGAACAGTACAAAATATAGCGGTGTCGACACAGAAGTCGAAATGACAACAAACCAGAACAACATTCTTTTAAGTGCCACGGCGTACGACGCAACGGGAATCGACACGCTGTATATGGACGTCTGCCTTGGCGACGAGACGCTCGGAACGATCGACTTGAGCGCGCTCGCAAGCGGTGGGAGTGTGAGTTTGAACATCGCGGAAGAGTTGGGGGTCGCTTCGCTTGCCGATGGGGAGTATGTTTTCTATGTGTACGGCACGGACACGAATGGGCATTCAAACACCGCAGGCGACCGCTCTGCGCTGCGCTTCAGTGTGGTGGTGGACAGCACCGCGCCGGGACAGGCTCCGATTCTTGCCGTGAGTAATTTGACGGGAACAAGCGAGACTGCCCTCAGCGTGAATCCGCAATTCACCATCTCGACGGCAGATGACACAGCGCTCAACGAGACAAACGGCGTGTGGGTCGAAATCTACAATGGCAATACGCTCTACGCGAGCGGGAAGTACGGCGAGAGTTTGACGTACACAAGCGGAACCTTGGGTGGGGATGAGTACACCTTCTCCGTGAAATTTATCGATGCGGCGGGGAACGAAACGGCGGGAGAGAGTCTGACGCTCACGATTGACAAATCCGCGAACTTTTTTTTCACGCCAAACGGCGCGACGCAGTCTGGACAAAATTGGGTGACAGACGAGGATAATTTCTCTATCACGTTTGGAAGTGGGAGCGACGCGGATTTCACGTGCAGAGTGAATGGCGAGGAATACACGAGCGGCACAAACATTCCTCTCACGTGGGGGTCGCAAACCTTCACGCTCACGATTGTCGACGCAGCGGGCAACACCGCGACGGAACAAACCTGCACGGTCGTATACAATACAGCTCCAACCCTCAGTGGGTCGGCTCTTAAGGCGCTTTCCTCCGATTGGGTGGATGGAGCCGTCAACATTTCGATTACGAAAACCGAACTGGACGCGCTTTTCACCAATGCAGACTCGGGCGACACCCTTACTTATTCGTTCCAATTTAATGGGACGGCATACACGGAGTATTTGTACGACGAGTTGACACAGACGTATACTTTCACGTTCCCGTGTCAGCGCTCCGTCGAAGAGGTTGGCTCACTTGCTATCGTGGCAACGGACACCTATGGCGAGAGTGTTTCCTACTCGGCAACCGTCACGAAAAACAACTTCGCGCCCGAGTGGTCGAGCGCGGACGCTTTGGTTCGCAATCAGGATTTAAGCGCCACGCCGTCGTATTCGTTCGACCTCAGCAGCTTGGTTTCCGACCCAGAGGGGAACGATTGGGAGGTCTTGAGTGTGCAATTCTTCTCGGGAAGCAACACGACCGGCAGCGCGTTGGGAACGGTTTCGAACGGCACGAGCAAGACGATTGAATGGACGCCCGACGCCGATGGCGCAAAATTCGGCACCGTGACCATGGTGGTCGTCGTCACGGAGGAGAATGGTGCGCAAACCACGCTCACGAAAGAGGTCCAAATCGAGTGGGGCGGCATCCAGTTCCTCACACCCCAGAGCGTGTCGACAGACGAAGGGAGCACGTTGGCGATTAATGGTCAAAATATCAACTCACTCTTCCTCGACAACCTCTGGACGGAGGCGAACGTGTGGGGATACGACGCGGCGGACGTTCCCTCTCTCACGTGGAAGCTTGTCGAACGCAGTGGCGGAGAGGTGCATGGCTACGCGATGAACGCGGACGGGACGGTCGGCGCGCAATACACCTCGCTCTTCAGCACCCTCAGCATCAGCAACTCTGGCGTGCTCACGTGTGTGCTCAACGAGAATGCCTACGGAAGTGCGGCGTTCGACCTGAGCGTTTCCGTGGATGGCGGGACGGCGCAGACGCTCGAAAATGCGCTTTCGTTCGAAGTTGCTAACGTGGCGGATTCGCCCTACGCGCCAGTGCAAAATGGGGTGTTCCAACTCGCGGGGGATTCGCTCACAATCACGCTTTCGAACCGATACAGTGCCGCGCCGGACGAAGGAAGCGTGGCGCTGGAGAGTGTGACGTTTGCGGATGCGGACGCAAACGGACGGATCGAAATCGTGCGAAATGGGAAGACTTTCGTTTTCTTCGTCGAGATGAACGCGACGACTGGGAGTTTCACGCTGACGAAGGACCCCAACAGCACGTTGGAGGATTCCGACTGGCTCGATCTCAATGGCGAAACGCTCGTGTACACCTACACCATCAAAGCCAACAACGGCACGGAGAGCGTCACGTCCGCCAACTGCACGATTCAGTTGAGTTCGTACGCGAAGAACCATACGCTCGAACTCACGCAGTCCGCCGCGTCGCAAACTCGAACGTTGGACTTGGTCGCACTCTCTGGATTGAGCGCAAGCGAGTGGACGTTGGTGTCGATCGGAAGTTTCTCGGGAGCGGAAGGCACACTCTCCGCCGTGGTCACGAACGGGCAGGCGGTTGTTTCCGTCGGCGCGTACTCTTGGGGCACGGGCGAAGCGACTTTCACCCTACGCAACACGACAACCAACGAGACGAGCGAAGCCACATTGTCGGTCGAAATCACGCCGACGAACTTTGCTCCCGAGTGGAACAGCAGCGCAATCGAGGCGAACTCGGCACTTTCCCTCTCTGGATCGACGCTGACGTGGAGCCAGCAGGAGCAGGACGGCGCGTACACGCTCTCGAACGTGTCGCAGCTATTCAACGACCCGGAAGGTACGAAGATTTCCGTTGTGCTTCAATATGCGGGAGCCGAGGGGGCGTTGAGCTACGACGAGTTGGAAGACACGATCACATTTACGCCGAACAACAAGGACTTTTCTGGCACCGTTTCGGTTTCGCTCACTGCGACGGACAGCGCTCTTGGCACGGCAAGCGCCAAAACGCTCGTCGGGACGCTGCGTCTTGTTGTCGCGAACGTGAACGACGCGCCGACGCGCACGGCAGAAACCATACCGAGTCTCAGCGCCCAAGTGGGCGACACGCTCACGATTTCCCTCTCCGATTACGCGCGGTATTTTAGCGACGCGGATGGGGACACGATTTCGATCGAACATGTTTCCGGTCTCACACAAACAGGGAGCGTTTATACCTTCGCGGCGGACGAAATAGGCGTTCACTCCTTCACGATACGAGCGGTCGATTCGAACAATGCCACGAGTGCGGACGTGCAGATCAGCGTCATAGTCTCTGGCGATATTCAAGTGAAGGATGAAAGCCTCGCCGCCGAGAGCGAGCAGCAAATTGCGGCAGGAACGACGCTCTCGAGTGCGATCACGCTGAGCGATGGGTTAGAGTGCACGGGCGTGGTATCGCCTGCGGCAAAATCCGTACTCAAAGCAGGGAGCGTGCTTAAGGCCGGAACGACCATTTCCACTCGTGGTGGGGCGGATGGGAATGTCGCCGATTTCGCCGTTTTCGACAATGGCACTTTAGAAAGCGACTATACGCTGGTTGGCGACTTCATTCTCGGCAGAATTCTCGGTCAAACCTCGACTCTTGCCGCTGGAACGGTGCTTGCCGCAGGTTCGACCCTTGCGAGCGACACGACATTTGCCTCGGCGCATACCGCGACTGTCGTTGCGATGGGGAACCTCCGACAGATTTATACGGACTATTACAACGATGGGACGCTCCTCACGCAGGAAATCAACTTGGCGGAGAAACTCAACGGAACGATTGCGAGCGTGGCGCTCAAAGAGACGCTTCCGACGGATAGTTGTTTTAAGAGCATCACTTACGCGAACGGAATTCTGACGGTGGAATACGAACCGTACCAGCCGAATCAGGATCGATCGCCCGTGGCGGTGGTTGTGACGTTGGCGGATGGGAATTCGTTGGAAATCAACATCACGGCGGAGTGCGAGACGCCCGTCACGTATGAATTGCGCGTCGTGACGCAGAGGACGGAAACGATCGGCACCAACGACAACAGAGTCCTCATCGCGAACTTGCCCGAGTCCGTTTCGGAGATTGTCGCAGGGGAAACGTACTATCTCGAAGTCTGGGCAACGATAAACCTCCCCGTGTATCAGGAAGCGTTGCTCAGCGAGTATTATGGAGCCGAAGTTTATTCTTTTACGCCCAAAATTAAGGTTGGGAAGGAATACATTGCCCTCGACGACCTGAACCAAACGACTTTGGTATCCACGGAAACGATGGGTGGCAGCCCCCTCTATTCCGTTGAGGATGGGACGGGCGACAATGCGGATAGCTACATCGCCTCAGGCTCAGCGACTGCGGTGGGGGCAGTCTCGGTATTCTCGGCAGCCACGATTTGTGGAGTCGATGGGTATATCGGGAGAGTTGGTTCGTGGCAATTTGTGGCGGCGCAAAGTGGGTTTGGCGCTGAAGCGTTGAGCTTGCAGGCGTCACTCACGCTTCCTTTGGAGGATGCTATGGATTCGCCTGGAGTGGGGGGCGGTGGCGATCAGACGTCGATTTTCCATGAAAATCAAATCCTTTGCAACCCGCTCGCGATACCGGCTCCGATCCTCGCGGCAACGGCTGCCGTTGCGACTCCTCTCGCTGCGCCCGTGGAAGAGGAAACCTTTTACGCGCTGGTCTCCGACCCGGTTCTCCTTTGCGAGGCACCAAAGCTGGTGCTGGATAGCAACGTGAGCGTGGTGGAGGTCGAGAGCGTTCTCGTCTCTTCTATCGTCGAGGAGAGCGCTTGGAACACTACCTTGATTTCGGTGGCGCAGAGTATCCTGAGCGAAAGGGAGGCGATTGCCGAGAGCAACCACAACCGAGTTTGGGCGCTCATGGAAGCAGAGCCGTTGGTGGCGCTGGAGAGTCCAATCGCGGCGTCGGAAATCTTCGAGGAGCGGGACGACGGCGCAGAGGATTTTGAGAATCTCCTTGAGCAAATGGCGGTGGAAGAGTTGAGTCTCAAGTTGAAGGAGGAGTAGTTCCTCTGGGAGGCTCCAGAGATGGACACCTGAAACTTTCTAGACCATTGGGGCGGGAGGGATTTTCCCTGCCGTCCTTTCGTTAGTTAATACAAAAAAGGATTGAATATGCGAAAATCAAACCAACGGCGCGTGTTTCGTTTGGAAGCCTTGGAAGATCGGTTGCTCTTGTCGGCTTCGTCTTTGGATTTCGAATCGATTTCTGGTGGTATTGCGGTTGGAATTGCTCAAACAACGGACACGATTCCTCAAAGTGCGACGGAGGTGTCGGTCGCGTACGAGATAGACGTTAGCGACGCAAAAATTGTCTCCATTTTGTGCACGACCGAGGGAACGGCAGGATATTTCGAGTTCGACGGCAGTGGGCAGTCTTTCTCGAACGCTTGGATTCTCACGCAGAGGAATCCCAGCGCAACGTCGCTGCTGGAGCTTTACTCTCGAGGCGTGGACGTCACGTACACCACGAGGGTTCTCACCAATGCGGTGTGGGAAAATGAACTCACGGGTGTTTCGAACAACTCGATCAGTTCCGCGCAATCGCTCGCTTCGTTCTCGATTTCCACATCCAACGGCGTCGTTCAGCAAGCAACGGTCGTTGGACAACTCGATAACCTCGGTTCGAGTGATTATTTTCGCGTGAACGGCATGAGTGGGCTAAGTAACGTGCAAATTTATTGTCCCAGTGCCGAGAATCTAACCCTCGAGCTTTACGACTCCTCCCAAACTTTGATCGCGCAAGGCTCCTCGACGGACGATTTGCGCGAAGTGGTACAGACTCTCAATCTCTCTTCGGCATCGACGTTCTACATCAAGGTCGCTGGTGGCTCGGCTGACCAAGGAAAAGAGTACGTTTTGAGCGTCACTTCCAACGCGCTCATTGCGTCTGAATCAGGTGTGAGTGGCGATTTTGGCAACTCGCTCAGCATCTCGGGCGTCGGCGTTGGGTTCGTCCCCGGCACGGACAGCACGTACTCGGAGCAGGTTTTCGAAAACACGAGTGGAAAAATCATTGCTTGCGATACGGAGGGGAGCAGAGCCGTCCTCTTGTGCGAAGATTCAAGCTCGAGCGCACTCGTTTTGAAGGCGCTCAACTACACGAACGGCGAGTGGGCGGAAGTCGCTTCGCAAACTCTCGCGGGCACGTTCTCGACGCTCAGCCTTTGTGGCGACAATATCCTCCTCGGAAACGCGGCGACAAATTCCGCAACGGTCGTGAAACTCGTGGGAAGTTCCTTCGTGCAAACGACGCTCAATCCGCCATCGGGGCTTGATTCTGGCGCGCTTTTCGGGTCTTCCGTTCTGATGGCGGAAGATTTTGCCGTGGTTGCGGCAGAGGGCGCGAGCGGCACTGGTTCCGTCTTCATCTATCAGGCAACATCGTCGGGATGGGCGCTTGTGCGTACGCTCAGTGGCGACACTCAGGAGGGTAAATTCGGCTCCGCCCTCGCTTACGACGCGCAGTCCGGATTGCTTTGCATCGGCGCGGAGGGGGAAAACGAATTAGGCTCGGGTCGCACTGGCTCGGTTTGGATTTATCGAAACTACGCGAACAACTGGATTTTGGACGCACGCCTCCTCCCCACGGCGTCTTCTGGCGGCGCGGCAGTGCGAGAATTCGGATCGGTGTTGGACATCTCCAACGAAACGCTTGTGGTGGGTGCCACGGATGCCGCTTTCGTGTATGAGCGTGGCGCTTCGGGGCGTTGGACGCGTTCTGGCTCCCTCAACCCGCCCTCTTCCGTGGCGATCGGGTTTGGCTCCAGCGTCTCCATCTCGGGAAGTTCCGTAGTCGTCTCCGCTCCCTACGCTCTCGACGCGCAATATCAGATGGCTGGCGCAGCGTACGTCTTCGTTAAATCCAGCGGGAGTTGGAGTTTGGCGCAAGAAATCTATCCTACTGTCTCCGAGAGTGTGGGCAGCTCCATGCAATTCGGCTCAAACGTCGTCCTCAACGGAGGCAGGCTGGACGTCCTCGACGGGTGGAATGGGACGTTTCGCTCGGTCTCAAACTTCGCCAGCGTGAACGAGTGGACGCTTAACGTCACGGGGACGGCTGCGGTACAATTCGCGATCGAAACGATCAACTCCAACGCCGTCGCACCGAGCGTGAGTGTTTATGACCCCAATGGGAATGTCGTGAGCGTCTCGAACGGGAGTTTCACTCCCACGCTCCTTGGCGAGTATCGTTTTGTCCTCTCGGCGGCGGGGAGTGCTGGCGCGCATTATGTCCTCTCCATTTTGTCCGGAACGTACGCAGAAGAGTCGTTTGGTGTCGTTGTGCAGGGTCTCGAAGACGGCGCGACGCTCTCCACCCTTCCCTCGGAGATCGTGGTGGTCGCGAACGCATCCATTTCGTCCTCCTCAATTGCCCTTGCGGACGTGAAAATCGGCTCCACTTCGCTAGAATTCAAGGAGATTCGCGACGGAAACAAATTGGTGTGGAGCGTGCCGCAGTCTCTAACGAACGAGACGACCTACACCCTCACGATAAGCGGACTCCAAAATTTGCGCGCCAACTCGATGGACACGCAGACGATCTCTTTCTCGTACGACAAAACCATCCCCACGATCAGGAGCAAAACGACTCTTGTGCCCACAGAAGAGTCGACGATTTTCGCGCAGATCGTTTTCTCGGAAGCGATGATGGAGGACAATTTCAACGATTATACGATCCAACTCACGAATCGTCGGGGCGTTAAAATGAGCGTCCAGTACGATTTCGACACGACGACAAACACGCTGTCGCTCTCGACGTCGGAAGCGTTGCCGGACGGAGCCTATACGCTTGTTCTCGCCGGTGGTGCGGGTGGTTTGTGCGATCTGGCGGGGAATTTCATTGCCGCGAGCGAAACGCTTGCCTTCAGCGTCGATTCGGAGGGGAACGTGCCGTTGTCGTTTGAGTCGTATGGTCCCGACGCGCTCCAAATTCTTGTGGCGGAGGCGCAATCGAACCTTTCTTCGCCCGACGATATTGATACGTTCGTGATTCCGATGTATGTTGCGTCGCGAGAGAGCATTTCGTGGGAACTCTCGGGACCGACCGGGGCGCAGGTGGAAATTTCAGGCGCGGATGGGTATTATGCGCTCGTCGTGTCTGGCGAAAATATTGGCGACGCGGAGGGGGATTATACGCTTCGTGTGTTCATCAACGCGCAGGTGTCTAATTCGCTCGTTTTTCGCACGATTGAGGGCAAATTTCTCCAAGCGACCGCTCTCGGAACGCTCGACGCCCAGACAAGCTCGGCAGATTATTCACTCACGCTCAGCGCGGGGCAGGCGACCAATTTCGTGTTGAGTGGTGTGAATGGCGTAGGCGCAACGCTCGCGCTTTATGAGGGAGGTACTCTCATTGCCAACGGCGTGCTGGCGGACGATGGGACGCTCCGGATTGAGGGTTTGAAAAACACCTCCGCGTCCGAGAAAACGTACACGCTTCGCGTGAGTGCGAGTGTCTCCGAGGCGTTGGACTTCCAAATCACGGCGCTCTCTGGTGCGATTCTTGAGACGGAATCGAACGACTCACCCTCCTCGGCGCAGGATATTTCCGATGCGGGGAGCGTCCTTGGGCACATTGCTCCTCAGGGCGCTGCTGAGAGCGTTTTGGTTCAAGAGACGCAGGATTTGTCTGCCGCTCAGCTCGAGTCGATGGGCGTCTACTCGGCAACTTCGGGGGATTGGACTGCTGTGGCGGGGTACGATTCGCTCGTCTTGTACCAACGCTCGGGGAGCGCGTGGCAAGCGACGCAAACGATTGATTTCTCGCAAAAAACGATCGCCTCCGTTGCGCTCGACGAGGGGATTCTCGTCGTTGGTTTTCTCGAAAGCGTCCTTGTCTATGAGAAAACGGACGCGGGAGCGTGGGCGCTCACTCAGACGCTCGAGGACTCTTCTGGCGAGGCGCACGACCTCTTCGGATATCAAACCGCGATTAGCGACGGACGAATTGCGGTCTCCGTTCCCATGTCGAACGAAGGTGCGGGCGGACGCTACGGCGACGCGGGTTCGGTCGTTATTTTCGAGAAAAACGCCGCTGGCTCGTGGGAAGCAACTCAAACCTTGGTTTCTCAAGGCGCGCAAAACCTTTATTATACTGGCTACGCCCTCGCCATGGAGGGAGACACACTCGTCATGCTGGCGCTCACGAATAATTTGTCGGATGAGGGATATCTCTCCGTTTGGGAGTGCGCAAACGGCGTTTGGTCGGAGACCGCCCTCCTCAATTCGGGCTGCACGTCTTCTAACCTTCAGCTCGCGCAAGTTGCAATCTCCAACGGAGACGTTTTTCTCACGATTCCGCCGCTCGCGCAAGCAAAAGTCTACTCCAATTTGGGAGGAACTTGGGCACTCAAGGATTCGGTCTCTTTGGCGGGCGCCACAAATCCTCTAGAGGTGTACGCCATGGGCGCGTTTGGGTCGAGAATTTGGATTTCGTACCAAACGAGCGAGAGTGCCGAGACGGATACATATTTCGTGGCTGCGTTCCAATATGATGCGTCGAGCGACGCGTGGATTCTCGCCAACTCCTTCGCGACGGACGCCCCAGCGATTAGTTTCTCGGGCGACGAAACGCGCGCGTTTGCCAACCAGTTGGGGAGTGATGGTCCCGCCGCCGCGGCGTGGGATTTGACGCAAAACGTGGATTATTATCGATTTGTCGCGGCAAGCTCTAACGTCTCCATTTCGTCCAATATTGCGAAATCCATTACGATTCTCAACGCGCAGGGAGAGAAAACGACCAAATTTGCCGCAGGCGGAACGTACTACATTGCCGTTGCTCCGACGGATTCCGAGGCGCAGCGCTATTTTATTTCCGTCTCGGGAGCCGACGCGAACGACTTCTCGTGCGAGGCGCTGCTCGAGGGCGGCTCGCGTGTCTCGACGCTCGGCAACAAAATCGCCCTCCAATTTTCTCACACGGTTGATATTTCGAGCGTGGAATCCAATTATACCAACTTGAGGCTCGGCAATTTCTCCTGCACGGGATATGAAGTCCAGGATGGACGCACGATCATTTTCACGTTTGGCGGCGCGCCACAAAGCGACGGCACCTACTCGCTTTCGCTCACGAGCGGGGCGTTCCGAAATTTGGCGGGCGAAACGCTCGTGCCAAGCGTCTCCATCACGTTGGACACCACTGCTCCGATGGTCGAAAACGTCGTGTGGAGCGAACGCGCCGGAAGTGTCGTGCGTGTCGTTTTTGCGGAGGGGATGGATTTGTCGCGTCTCACGCTCGATGACGCCCAATTGGTGGGAGAGCGCGTCGGGAGTGTGTCGCCGACTGCGTTTTCGTGGGATGCCGAGACACAAACGTTGGAGATCGATTTTGGGCAAAATTTAGATGCGGATTTGTTCGACTTCCAACTCGATCTGCGTCTCTGCCGGGACCTCGCGGGAAATTCAGGCGAAAGTCTCTTCCAAACGCAACTTGGTGTGAATTATGCCTCCACCACTCTCTCGGATGCGGCGTGGGAGAGCGTTTTAAACGGGCTTCATGCGCAACAAGCCTCGCTCGTCGGCTGCCTCTCTGCTGGCGCGACGAATTCGTACTGCGTCTCGTTGAGCGCGGGCGAAACGCTCTCCATTGGCAACGGAACCTTTGCCGGTTTGAATCTCGTCCTCAAAAATAGCGCGGGGACGGCGTGCTCGTGGGGAGAAGCGCTCGCGGCGGGGACTTATACGATCGAAGCGACGAATAGTTCTGCCGGGACGCTCGTTTTTGACGTTGCACTCTTGCGCAACACGCAAAAGGAGTCCGACGGCGCCTCTGCGCAAACGAAGCAATTATCCTTCACGAATATCGACGCCGGGAGCGGGCTTGCGCTGTGTCAAGCGTCCGTGTTGGGGACCCTCGGCACCGTGGGAGAGAGAGATTATTACGATTTTGTCGTCTCGGCGGGAAGCTATTTTTCGATTGTGGCGACAGGAGACGCGAGCGCGGACGCGACGCTGATTCTCTATGGATTCAACGCTGCAAATGAGGCGGTCGAAATCGCTCGTGGCTCTTCGCTCGACTCACTCTCGAGTTGGATTGCCCCCGTGAAAAATGTGGAGAGTTCGGATGCGAAATTCCGCATTTCGATTCAAAACAACGGCGCGGCGTCGGGCGACTCGAATCTCGGCGATTATCAGTTAGTCGTCACGCAGAACGCGATTTTCAACGGAACGGCGCTTTCTGACGTGTCGGCGGAGGTTGATCTTTCCTCCGCAACGGATATTTCCGAGGGTCAGACGGCAGTGGGGCACGTCTCTCAGGTCGTCTCCTCTCTTGCGGATGGGGTCGTGCGGGATTTGAACTTTGGATACTCGCTTGCGGCGGACGGACGCACCCTTTTTGTCGGCGCTCCTGGCGACAACGCGCAAGGCGAATCGAGCGGCGCGGTGTACGTTTATGAGTTCGATGGACAGTCCTACGTGAAACAAGCGACGATTTTGAACACGGACGCGGCTGCATTCCAACAATTTGGTGCGTCGGTCGTTTTTGAGGACGGCGTTCTTTATGTTGCCGCGCCTCAGTATGAGGATGCCGCCACGGGGAAAGTCGGAGCGATTTTCACCTTTGAAAATTCAGGAGAGGGTTGGGCACAAACGAGTGTCCTCCTCAATCCCGGTTCTGGAACCGACTTTGGCGTCGTTATGGACGTCTCTGGCGACATCATCGTCGTTGGCTCGCAAGCCTCCGGCTCTTCCTACGTCTTCCAAAAACAAGGCTCGACGTGGACTCAACGCGTGAACCTCTCCACGCTCCTTTCGGCTTACGCAGGTACCGGGTCCTCCTTGGGGTATTCGGTCGCAATCGAAGGCGACTATATCGCAATCAGCGCCCCAAGCGTCTCGGCAGTAGGAAATACCATCGTGAGTGGTGTGGTTTTTGTGGTTCAACGCTCGGGCACCTCTTGGTCCATCGCCAGCGTTCTTGGTTCCGACAATCCGACCCTTGAGCGACAAAGCGGCTACGCCGTCGATATTGACAATGGCACGATCGTTTTTTCCTCTTTCTTCTGGACGGACACGAACGACGCGAACCCCGGCTTGAAAATATATTCGTACGACATTGCGACGCAACGCGAGTCCTCCATTTCGTTGGATTCTGTCGTGCCAAATTATCTCTACGAGTCCTCGCTTCGTTTGGAGGGAGACACGTTGTACGTCGGGGGAAGTTCCACCTCCAGCGCGCTTTTGGTGTTGAAGAGGGACGCAAGCGGCGCGTGGGCGCAAACCGAAACGCTTCCTTCTCCCTCGAGCGTGGGAAACGTGAGCTTCGGCAAGACGATTGATCTCGCTTCTGGTGCGATTCTCACGTCGGACCCGAATGCGTGGCGCGAGGGGACGAACGCTGGGAGCGTGTACGTTTATAATCGAGAATACGATTTGTACAAGATACAATCTGCTGGAAGTTCGGTGGGCGTGACGCTCTCCAACTCGGCGTTGAAGGTCGAGCTTTTGGACGCGACGGGGAGTGTTTTGCAGGAAAAAACCGGCTCTTGCTCGTTCGACGTGGCGTCGGGAGAGACGTATTATCTGCGAGTTTCTGCCGCGTTCGGCGCTGAGGCGGATTATATGATTCGCGTTGAGGGAATTGTCGAGAAGGAAGAGTCGCTCACTCTTGCGAGTCTCAATCACAACGGAACCAGCGCCTCGGCAGCGTCTCGCATCACGCTCACGTTCACGGAAGCGGTGCGAGCCGACAAAATCACGTGCGATAGCGTCGTTATTTTCAACGGAAAGGAAGAAATTACACCTGAGTCGTGGGAGATTTCGGACGATGGAACGCAGGTTTCGTTCGTGATGCCGACGGGGTACGTGAATTACTCAACATGTCCAGAGATTCGCGTGAATGGAGCCGACTTTGCAACACTCGGCGGCGCGCAGATCGCGTCTTTCTCGCAATCATACACGCTTGCTGATTGCCAAACGAGCACGAAACTTCAAGCGTCAGAGACCTCCACGAGTGTCGTTTGGACATTTGGAGAGAGTATCGTCGAGCTTAATGATTGGACGCAAGCCGTTTCGATTTCTTCTTCTCGCTTTAGTGAAATTGCGTCGCGCGGCACGTTTGAATTCTCCAGCAATACACTCACGTGGAGGGCGGATTCAGACGTTCTCGCTCAATCGGGCGACACGCTCACTATCACGCTAGATGCGGAACTCATAAGACCCACGTCGGGCACCGTGTTGCGGGGACTCACGCAGACTAGCTCTGGGGACTTCGTTTTGACCAAGAGCATCGTTGCCAACACGAATGCGCAGCTTTATGCGGCTTTGGTTGTCACGAACGACGAAAACAAGTCCCAAACGAACGAGAATTCGGAAGCCACCTTCCTCCCACCGAGTCTTGAGTGGACGCACGAGTGGGCGAATTTGTGGGCGGAAGTTTGGGTGCAAATACAATCCTCCACGCAAAATGGAGTGCAGAATTTCTCGGCAGAGATTTTCTACGACGCCGCACTCTTCACGCCCGCGCTCGATGCCGAGGGGAACGTGATTATTGAGTCGTCTGGCGCGTTCGATTTTAGCGCGGAAATTGTCGAGCCTGGCGTCTTGCGCGTTTCGGCTTCAACGACGCAGGCGGGGCGTGGATTGAATACCTACGCACTTCTTGGGCGCGTGCGATTTGCGCCCGGCACGGGGGGGGTCGATCTCGATTTGACGAAGTCCGAGATTTCCCCCGTCGACTCGGGTCTCTCCTTGAGCGAGGACTCCATCGTCGCTTCTGATTCCGCAGGCTCCTCCGTTTCTGGTCTTTTGGCGGACGAAGCGTCGGAACTCCCGGCTGTTTATCCCATTATGTACGATTTGAACGACAATGGTTTTGTCGACGCTCAGGATTTGATCACGTTCATTTTGAATTTTGGACGCAACGCGACCTACTCGGCAACGGCGTTTCATTCCGACTTCGACGGGGACGGAAGTGTCCAAGTGAATGATTTGATTCTTTTCATACGCAATTTTGGGCAACGTGCGGGGAGAAATGTCCTTTTCGACGACGGATTCCCTGCGGAAATGAACGACGCCCAACTCAACGCCATCCTTGCGGTCGCCGTACCCGTTGAAGTTGCTGCCGCGCCGGTCGAGAATGCCGCAGTTGAAAGCGTGGCGATCGAGAGCGCGGAAGGAACCAATGTCGTGACAACGTTGGAAGTTGAGCCAGTCGAAGATGCGCTCGGCGACACGCCCATTGCGCAGTCGGCATGCGTTGATTCCCTTGTTCCCCCGCTGGCGATAGAACTCAAAACACCAGAAGGACGCGTTTGGAGCACGCAGTGGGGGAACGTTTTCGCGGTTGATTTGACGTCGTTTGCGGATTTGACGTTCCCGAGTCACGTACTTCGCGCGACGGCGTTGGAGGACGTATTGCTCGAAACGTCGCGATGGTCTTTGTCCTCAAGTGGCACGCAGTCGGAATCCTCCGGCGAAAACGAGAATGACGAGATGTGGGAGTCGCTCCTCCCCACGGATTTTGCACAAAAAAGCCTCAATTCCTCTGCTTTCGATGCGGCAATCGACATTTTGGCTCGGCGCATTCCGCGACGTTCGTGAGAATCGCGTTTTGTTCCAAGTGTCGTTCCCTCCCTCCCGCTTTCCTCCTTTTGCGGGAGGGTTTTTTGTTGCGGCGTCAGCCCGCTTCGCTTTGCGCGGAGGCGTTGGTGGGTGGAAAAAGACGGATGCCGAGGGACTCGATCTCGCCGTTTTCGCTCACTTCTTCGAATCGGACGGAGACCTGCTTCGAAACGCCAGAATCCTGCATCGTGACGCCATAAATCGCGTCGGCAACCGACATTGTTTTTTTGGAGTGCGAAATGATGATAAACTGCGTCTCGCTTTGGAATTGGCGCAGGATGCCCGTGAGGCGTTCCGTGTTCGCTTCGTCGAGCGCGGCATCCACCTCGTCCAGGACGCAAAATTGCGTGGGATGATTTTTGAAGAGCGCAAAGAGGAGCGCGACGCACGTCATTGTTTTCTCTCCGCCACTCATGAGAGACAAGCTGCGCAGTTCCTTGCCCGGCGGCTGTGCGATAATTTCTACGCCACCTTCGAGGAGATCGCTCCCTTCCTCGAGTTGCAATTGCGCCCTCCCGCCGCCAAAGAGGTCACGAAAGAGGTGGTAGAAATAATCCCCAATTTGATCGAAAGTTTTCATAAAGATTTTTCGACTATCGGCATTGATACGTTCGATCAATTTAACCAACTTGTCTCGCCCGTCCTTCATGTCGTTATAGTGGGCGGAAAGCGTTTGGCAGCGCGTCTCCAACTCGTCCAACTCCGCAAGCGCCTCTTCGTTCACGCTTCCGAGGGATTGAATTTTAGTGCGCAATTGTTGTATTTCGGGTTGAAGCCCACGAAATTCCTTAAGCTCCTCCGGCGAGAGTGCGCGAATCTTCTCCAAAAACGCCTCTGGCTCCATGTCGTAATCTTCGCACAAACGATTCACGATAGTTGAGGATTCTTGCCGGAGTGTCCCTTCCTCCAAGCGTAGCGCGTTGAGCTTGTCGTCCATGGAGCGCAGTTTTTTTCTCAATCGAGCCGCCGTAGCGTTCATGTCGGTCCGCTCTTTTCGCGACACGTCTCTTTCACGACGCAGCGCGGCAAGTTGATCGGCAAAAAGTTCCTTCTGAGCGTAGAGGTGTGCGAGCAATGCCAAATTCCGCAGCGTCACGCGTTGCGACTCCTTCAACAGAGCAATATTCTGGGCCAGCTGCCCGTTTTGCTCCTCGATGAGCTTTTTTCTCTCACCTATGGCGGCATTGGTTTGCCCCAGAGCAGCTTTTAAGGACTCGAGACGCTCCTCGCTTTTCGCAAGCTCGACTTTGCACTCCGTCACGGCGCGGTTTTTGTCGTTTTTATCCTTGTCACATTCGAGTATTTCTTGCTCAACGCGCTCGATTCCCTCCTGGATTTCCTTGTTTTTCGCCTCCGCGAGACTCTTCGCTTCCTTGGCGCTCTCGAGTTCCGACGCGATTTTGGTCCATTGTTTTTGGAATTCGTCCAACTCTTGTTTCATCTCCGCTTCGCGTTGTTTCATTTGACGCTCACGCTCTTTCGCGGCCGTGACGATTTTTTCGTGCTCACGCAGCTTGCCGTCCGTTTCGAGCGCTTCAGCGGCAATAATCTCGAGATGATCCTGCTTTTGGAACATTTTTTGATGACTCGTTTGCACCTCTTCGTCCGCTTTTCGAATTTCATCCAAGAGCAAGGCGAGCTGCGCTCCGAGCGTGCGTAGCTCACTTCTGCGCGAGATCAAGCCACTCGAGGCGTGTTGGGGACCGATGCACAAAAGACCGTCGGAGTCGAATCTCTCCCCTGCTGGCGTGACGAAATGTATCTGTGGAAGTCGATCGGCTCGGACGGCAGCGGGTGTTTGGGCGGCGTCGAGTGCCGGGAACGTAGGAAGCGACAAGTTCCCAGCATAAATTTCGTTTGACAAATCCATCGCAACGGCAAGATTTTCGACGATCCACGTTTCGCCCAACAGGTATTTAAAAAGTGGGAGATAAATTTCGTCACACTGAACGAACTGGTCGGCTCTCCCGATGACTCCGGCGTGGTTTTGAAGCCCGTTCGTGATGAGGACGTGCGCAAAACGAGAGGAGAATTTTTTATTGGAGGGGAGGAAGTCGTCGAGAGCGACAAATCCCACCCTGCCAGGAAAACCTTGCGAGTTGGCTTTGAGAGCGCTGAGGAGTGTGGAATTTGGCGCGACAACGAGATATTGCGCTTTCTCACCAAGTGCCACCTCAATAAGCCCCGCCGCGTCGACGTTTACTTGGATGAGATCGGCCACGAGGCCATAAATATCGCGAAACGGACCGTCCGCGCGGCGGCGAGACTCCGTGAGAAGATAGCGTACACCGGGGCTTAATCCTTCATGGCGTTCTTGAAGCTCCTCGAGAGTTGAAATTCGCCCCAACATGGAGGAGTGGCGCCGATGCAGCTCGGTCAGATTGTTTTTCGATTCGTTCCAAATTCTCTCGCACGCGCCCAACTCTTGCTCCGCCACCTCGCGCTCCTCGGCACAACGACGACCAAGCGCCTCCAGCTCGACCTGCTTGCGCTCCAAATCGTCCTGAGTTTTTTGGAGATTTTGAATTTCAGCAGACATTTGTTGAATGCGGTCCGTCGTTTGTTTCACCTGTTCCGCGACACTTTCTTGGCTTCGCTCCAGAGAAGCGATTCCGTTCTCGGCGTCCGCCAAACGACGGAGGTAGCGCAAATTCGCGTCGCGCAGCGCCTCGCGCTCCTGCTGCACGGTGTTGGAATGAACGATGGAGTCCTCCAGATTTTGCCTCGCGGTCTCCAAAGTCTGCTGTGTCTCGGCATGTTGGTTTGTTGCCTGCTGCAAATCCTCTTGCGTGAGGACGTAAGACTCCCCCAACTCCCTCGCTTTCTTGCGCAGGTCGGCAATCTTCAATCGCGCGTCGCCAATACTTTGCTCCAGCTCCTCCGTTCGGTTGGATTGAAACCGAATGACGGATTCCACCTCGCCGATCGAGCGTCGATTTCGTGCCGTGTCGTCGGTGAGGTTTTTGATTTGCGTGTCGAACTCTTGATAGGAAGCGTCGAATTGTTGGAGAGCAGCATCGGTCGAATCGACTTGGGATTGAGTAGCTTCGCGCTCCTCTTGAACCTCTTCGATTTTTGCGATCGTGCGTGCGAGACTTTGCGACTTCTCGGTATAATCGAGTGCCGCCGCTTGAAATCTCAACTCCTGAAGCCGTGCGGAATATTCGCGATATTTCGTGGCGCGCTCCGCTTGATTTTTGACACGGTTCAGCCGATTCTGCACTTCGTCCACGATGTCCGAGAGGCGGAGGAGATTCTGCTCGAAACGCTCCAACCTCTTAAGCGCCTCGGCTCGTTTGGCTTTGAAACGACTAATCCCTGCCGCTTCCTCGAATAAAACGCGACGTTCTTTGGGAGAAGATTGGAGCAGGCTGTCGACTCGCCCCTGCTCAATGATGCTATACGCTTGTGTCCCAAGCCCGGTGCCCAAAAGAAGCTCGCGAATGTCCTTCAGTCGGCAAATTTGTTTGTTGATGAGATACTCACCCTCGCCACTTCGATACACGCGGCGCGTGATGCTCACCTCGTCGGCGTCGATCTTCAGGCGTTTGTCGGAATTGTCGAAGAAGAGCGTGACTTCTGCGGTATTTTGCGGCTTCCGAGAGCTTGATCCGTTGAAGATGACGTCGGTCGACTCCTTCCCACGCAAGGATTTCATGCTCTGCTCGCCGAGAACCCATTTCACGGCGTCGACCACGTTCGACTTCCCCGAGCCGTTCGGACCGACAATAACCGTGAGACCGGCTGAGAACTCGAATCGAGTTCTGTCGGCAAAGCTCTTGAATCCAGAAAGTTCGAGACGCTTTAGCATATCCTTATCGCATTTTTATCTTCATCAAATGTCAAAAAATCGGCAAATTTCCCGCCCGGCGGCTACTTTCTCACCTGCGGAATGGAGTCGATGCGGAACGACGCACTCAACGCGCCCTGATTTATCGCTTCCTGGAGGATTTCTATGATATCCGGATACGTCGCTCCCACCTCCGCCAGCGCGCGAATAACGTCCGCCGTCTGCATACTCGTCGTCTTGCGTTTGTCCGGTTGATTTGGCGTAAATTTAACCACCGACATTCGCGTTTCGGACTCGGCACGAATGACAATATTGTTGGCTGCCTCGAAAAGGAAAGGATACGCGAACTCCTGATTCTCGCCAAAAAGGACTATTTCCGCTTTCTCTGTTTTTCGAACATGGAGCATCGGTTTCTCGTCCGACGGCACGACGCAGAGCTTGAAGCTATCCTTCCCCAACGTTTCGCCCTTGACGAGCGGATCCTCAGGGCGCATCGCACTCAACGCACGAAACGCACCATATCGCGCTTCCGCCACGGGCGCGTTCATCAATTTTCGAAGCTCCTCGTATGCGTATAAGTCGTCCAACGCGGAGAGAGCCGAGAGGGCAAAGGCACGATTTTCTCGATCGTTGAGCGCCACGCGCCCCAACTCCTGCGCCGCGCAACTTTCGTCGAGATACGCAAGCGACTGCGCGGAATAGAAACGCACGGACGCGTCCGCCGACTCCAAGCCCGTCTTGAGAGTTTCGACCGCCGACTGCCCGATCGCTTCCAACTCCAACGCCGCCCGACGCGACGTCTCGGGGTCTTGGAGTCGTTTTTGCAAGTCCTCGAGGCGCGCCATGCGCTGCGTTTGAGGCTCAATGATCGGCAAACACCGAACGACCTGTAGGAACCGCGTTTTGTTGTCCTTATACTTTGGCGGGATCAGAATTTCCAAAACCCGGTCGTCTTTCGCCTTTGCGACGTTCTGACGGAGTCCGTTCGGACCCGTGACTTGAAAGCGTCGATTGATTGCGGACTCGATCTTCATAGTTTGATAGATGTCCGTTTTCACCAAATGCTGCTTCACGATGAGTCTGACGGGGAGTGTCACGTGCGAAACACCGCCGCCCAAAACGACGCCCCGCACCTGCGTTACCTTGTCGCGATCCGTCCCCGTCCTCGGCTCAATGAGCACGGGACCGGAGCCGACGCCGAATTTTTTCCCTTCTCGGACGCCCTCCATGTAGCAAATTTCACGTAGCGGAGCGGAGAGCAAATACCCACCGCGCAGGCTGGTTGTCTCGCTGTCCGCCGGAACCGACACGTCCAAATCGAATCGATCGCCCTTTTGCACCGCCGGTGGGAGGTATCCCGTCACGACGACGAGCGACGTTCTCGGATCCGCCAAAACGGCATTGGGTTTCGCCACATCTTGGCTCGCCATTTCGCGCAGCAGAAACGTTCGATATTGGGATTGCGGCGGGTCGCTCCCCGTCCCTGCGAGGTTTGTGACGAGACTGACGGACGTCACTTCGATGAAGCCAACATTGTCCACCGAAACGATATCTCCGACAAAGAACGCTTTCTTCTTCTCCTCCGGCTCCTGCGCCACTTTTTCCTCCGCAGGTTTGTCCTTCGACCAGATGGATATCTGACGACATCCCGTCCCCGCAAGCAACCCCACCGCCGCTGGCACTAAAAGCAAAAATAATATACTAAATTTATGCGATATATTTTTCATGGAAGTCTCGATATTTTGACGAATAAGAAAACATTCTCGAGGGAGAATAGCAACATTCCCATATCTTGTCAAGAGCAGAAATAGATAAAAAGAACGTTTAAGAGAATGTTTTTCTGGAAACGCAATGGTGCCGCGCAGGATAGTCCCCCGTGGGCGCGAACACGACGCCACGCCCCAAGGGGAAAAACGACTTTCTCACGAAACTACGAAATCGAAACAGGGCGCTTGCTCACGATCGCTTCGATCTCCTTGTGGCAAAGCGAAACGGCATCCGACGCGAGTTGCCCATCGAGAAGTGACGACTTTTCTCCCGAACTCACGCAGCGCACAACCTCGGCAATCTCGTTCTCAAATGGGAGCGTGTCCGACCCGCCGGGCAACTCCGGTCGTTCGACTGTGCCGTCTTCGTGCAAAACCGTGAGAGGCGTTTCGTTGAAGCACTCCGTCAAAACCGTCGCCTTTTCGAAATGGACTTCGAAACCGAACGTGAAAGGACGCCCCTGCTGCTTGATAATGCCGCTCGTTGCCGTGACGGTGTAGTCCGGGTCGTCGTACAGATACTGCACATTGAAATATTCCGGCACGTTCCCTCGGCAGCGCCCCACGCCTTGGACGGCTTTCGGCATTCCGAAGAAATACCTGATGAAGTGCGCGTCGTGAATGTGCAAGTCTAACATCGGACCACCCACGACGTCCATATCGAAAAACTTTGGCAGCCACTGCGGGTCGGAGATGACACGTGAGAAATTTCCGCCGAGGAGTTTTCCCCACTTGCCACTCTCTCGCGCCTCGATAAGGAAGCGGAACTGCGGGAAAAACGGCAGAACGTGCCCGATATTGAGCATTTTCCCCGTCTCCTCGGCAGTCTGCGCCATTGCTTTCCCTTCTTCGCTTTTGAGCGCGATTGGTTTCTCACAAAAAACGTGCTTTCCACCCTTCAGACACGCAATCGTCGCGTCGCAATGCTGATTCGGCGGCAAGCAAATGTCCACCATATCCACATTTGGATCCGCAATTAAGTCCTCCAACTCGGTATATCGAGCAAATTTGGACATGTCCATCATTGTCCCTTGAGGTCCGAAATTTCCTTTGATGGAGGTCCAATCGCCATTGAGGCGCTCCTTGTTGTACTTCTCACAAAACGCGACAACTTCCACTCCGGGCACGTTTTGATAGGCGAGATAATGAATCATCCCCATAAACCCAATCCCGGTAATTCCAACTCGAATCATACTAAGCTCTCCTTTTGAGGTAACTTCTGAAGTAAAAACGAACGAACCGCGCCCCGAACCGCGACGCTTCCCCCATTGTATCCTCCCTCGAGTGCTGCGTCAAGGGGGACGGAGGGGGGATTTTTGCTGATTTTGACATCCCACGCCCCCTTGACGAAATCAGGAAAAATGATAGAATATGGTAAATTATTTTGTTTATAGTAGACTCTCTCTCGGGAAGGAAGATTCCTTTCGCGGGGCAGAGTGGTTTTTTGAGTGTGAAGTTTCTACTCAGAAGGGGTTTGATTCCATGACGAAGTACGTTTATTCTTTTGGCAAAAGCGGAACCGACGGCGACGCAACCATGCGTAACCTGTTGGGCGGCAAAGGCGCTAACTTGGCCGAAATGGCAAAAATTGGTCTCCCCGTTCCGTCCGGGTTCACCATCACCACGGAAGTTTGTACTTATTTCTATGATCATGATCGTACGTATCCGGAATCTCTGAAAGCGGATGTTGACGCTGCCATGAGAAAAGTGGAAGCGGAGATGGGCAAAAAGTTCGGCGACACGGAAAGTCTCCCGCTCCTTGTCTCTTGCCGCTCTGGCGCTCGCGAGTCGATGCCCGGTATGATGGATACCGTCTTGAACATCGGTCTGAACGACAAAACCGTCGAAGTCCTTGCGCGTGAGTCTGGCGACGAACGTTTCGCTTGGGACTGCTATCGTCGTTTCGTTCAGATGTATGGTGACGTCGTTTTGGAAATGAAACCGACCGACAAAACGGAAATTGATCCCTTCGAAAAGATTCTCGAAGCTAAAAAAGAGGCTTGCGGCGTGAAGCTCGACAGCGAGTTGCCCGCTTCCGCGCTCAAGGAGTTGGTCGCTGAGTTCAAACAGGCGGTCAAAACTCAGACCGGAAAAGACTTCCCAGAAGATCCTATGGAGCAGGTTTGGGGAGCTATCGGAGCCGTCTTCGGGAGCTGGATGAACGACCGCGCGATCGTTTATCGTCGTATGAACAGCATTCCTCACGATTGGGGCACCGCCGTCAACGTTCAGGCAATGGTCTTTGGAAACATGGGAAGCGACTGCGCGACCGGTGTTGCTCTCACGCGTGACGGTGCGACCGGTGTGAAAGGTATCACGGGCGACTATCTCATCAACGCTCAGGGCGAGGACGTCGTGGCTGGTATCCGTCTGCCGAAGAAAATCGAAGAAACGCTGGGTCAAGACATGCCCGAAGTGTGGAAGCAATTCCAAGAAGTCGCCATGTTGCTTGAGAACCACTATCACGACGTGCAGGACATTGAGTTCACGATTGAGCGCCAGAAGTTGTACATGCTCCAGACGCGTAACGCGAAGCGAACTGGTTTCGCGCACGTCCGCACGGCGGTCGAAATGGTTGACGAAGGGCTGATCGACGAGGCGACTGCCGTCAAACGCGTCCCGGCCAACGATGTGACGCAGCTTCTTCAGCCGATTTTCTCCGGTCAAGGTCTCAAGGGCATGACCCCGATCGCGAAGGGTGTGAACGCTGGTCCTGGCGCCGCCACGGGTCAGATTTGCTTCCAACCCGACGAAGCGGAGAAGATTTGGCAGAAAGACAACAACGCGCAGATTATTCTTGTCCGTCGCGAGACCACCCCGGAAGACCTCCGCGGTATGAAAGTGGCGAACGGAATCCTCACCAGCTTCGGTGGTGCCGCCTCCCACGCAGCGCTCGTTTCGCGCCAGATGGGCAAGGCGTGCGTCTGCGGTTGCGACGGTTTGGAAATCGACTACAAAACCGAAACGATGAAAGTCGGCGACCAAGTCTTCAAGGCGGGCGACTGGATTTCCGTCGATGGTTTTTCGGGCAAAGTCTATGCGGGACAGGTTCCGACCAGCCCGTCGGAGGTTCTCCAAGTCCTGATCGACAAGAGCTTGAAGCCGGAAGACGCGCCGATTTATCAGCTTTATGCCAAATTGATGACCTATGCCGACAAATTCCGCAAGTTGGGCATCCGCACGAATGCCGACAAACCGGAACAGGCGCAAGCCGCGATTGCGTTGGGCGCCGAGGGCATTGGTTTGACGCGTACGGAGCACATGTTCTTCGACCACATCGACGAGTTCCGCACCATGATTCTCGCTGACAACACGAAGGATCGTGAGAAGGCTCTCGACGCGCTGTTGCCGTTCCAGCGAGCCGACTTCGAAGGTTTGATGGAAGCGATGGACGGACTGCCGGTCGTGATTCGTCTTCTCGACCCGCCGCTCCACGAGTTCCTTCCCCACGACTTGGCGGGACAGCAGGAATTGGCGGAGAAAACGGGCATGTCGGTGGAGTTCATCCAGAACCGTGTGCACGATTTGGCAGAGTCCAACCCGATGTTGGGTCATCGTGGTTGCCGTTTGGGAATCGTTTATCCCGAAATCACCCGTATGCAGGCTCGCGCCATCATCGAGGCGGCTTGCAACGTGAAAGCCAAGGGAATCGACGCGAAGCCCGAAATCATGATTCCGCTCGTGACCAGCTTGGCTGAGTTCAAGGATCAGGAAAAGGTCATTCGCGAAGCTGCGGATGCTGTGATCAAGGAACGTGGTGTCGATCTGCACTACATGGTCGGAACGATGATCGAGATTCCGCGTGCGGCTCTGACGGCGGACGAAATCGCCCAGAACGCGGAGTTCTTCAGCTTCGGCACGAACGACCTCACGCAAACGACGCTCGGCATCTCCCGCGACGACTACGCTGGATTCATCAATGAGTACCTCGAGAAGGATATCTATCCTGCCGATCCGTTCCAGGTGTTGGATCAGACTGGCGTTGGCAAACTGGTCAAGATCGCTGTCGAAGGCGGCAAAGCGACCCGTCCCGACATAGAATTGGGTATCTGTGGCGAACACGGTGGCGAGCCTGCCAGCGTGAAATTCTGCCACCGAACCGGTTTGAACTACGTTTCCTGCTCCCCGCTTCGCGTCCCGGTCGCCAAGTTGGCTGCCGCGCAGGCTGCGTTGGAAGGCTGCTGCAAGTGTGGCTGCAAAAAATAAGTAACGATTTTCGTTGAGACTTGATTTCGACCGTGCCCAGGTGTTTATCTTGGCACGGTTTTTTCGTATCAGCCTTTGGGGGGCAGCTCTCGATTTTCCTCCTTCCCTATACTCGTTCTCCGATAAAACTCCCGTTTTACTTAACGCTTTGCGAGCCGTGGTGCGTGGCTCCGACGGCGGACGGAACGGGAAATTTCAACGCGAAGTATTATAAAATTATGAATTCAAACAGACGCCCATTTCGAGCCATTTTTTCGTACTTTCCCAGAGAAAAAACATCACTTTTGGCGATAGATAGCGTAAAATAGGGACTCAAAATAATATCGCTCAAAAAGCCCGATGTTTTAGTCCGCGTTTCTTAAAATTGCGTTTGAGTGCGCAAAAACAAGTGTGAAACAAACGTCAAAAACACCTCAAAAACAATTAAATTAACGAATATCAACTATGCTGCGGGAATTCCGCATTGAAACCCACTTTTGGAAAAAACACCCGATCGCAAAAAAACACCAAAAAAACGCGTTTTTTCACCAAAAAGAATCAAAAAGTGCAAAAGTGCGAAATGCGTCAGACCTCTATCTTTGCGCAAGATGGCATTTTTTACGAATAGCGGACTAAAACACTTTGAAAAAATCCATAATCATACAGCTTGATAAAAACAAGCATATCGCAAAACGCCCTTAAAAACGACCTCCAACTTTTGATTTCTCAACAAACGTACGAAAATTGTTTTGTGAGGGATCTTCAGAGCTGCGGACGAGTCATCTTTTCTCGCAACCATAAACCCCCCTGCCAATGAGAAAATCCAGACGACATATTTTGCCTGAATGCGCAATAGGAGTTTGATTGCGCCCAAAGAGTAATGTTGTGTCAGTCTTATAAACACAATCGTTTTGACTCTCGCCCCTGCAGCCTCTTGAGAGGAGACTTTTTTGAAAAATTGTTTCCTCTCAAACTCATTTATGCGTCCGTACAATCATTTATAATACTTCTCGTTGAAATTTCCAGTGCCGTCCGCCGTTGGAGCTACGCACCACGGCTCGCAAAGCGCCGCGCAAAACGAGAATTTTAAAGGAGACCGAGTATAGCAATCATCAAAAGTAGGAATCCAATGCTCGACAAAATGCTCATAATGATTCCAAACCATGCGCGTCCATAGCCGTGCAAACCGGGATTTTTCCTCAAGTTGTGCAGCGCGAGGATACCAAAGAGCAGGGCAAAAGGAGCGGGCAATATCAAAACCGAAAACAGCCCCAGATATCCCGCAATAATAGCAAGTCCAGAGGTGCGAACAGGAACCAACCATGCGTTATCGTTCATCATTTCCTGCGCATGTGCCGAGGGAACATCCACCACCGTCGCACCGTTCAAAAGGCGAAGCGCGCAGTTTTTCATCTTATAAAAATAGAAAATATGAAGAACCCACGCCAGAAATATGAACAAATAAAAAATACACATGAAAGACACATACAGCAGAACAAGGGGAGGAACCGCAGAATTGTCAGTATTTTGTACGGTCTCAATATTTGGCGCAATCAAGGGTAGTGAAAATGCGAGAAAAATCGGCATAAGAAAACAAATCGCCACCACCACGCCCATGGCGTAAGCCAGCGGAGCCGGATTCCTTCGATCATTCTGTTGAATCAACATCTCGCGATACCTTTCTGCCAGCGAGACGTACGCGATGAAGTACCAACAGATATTGAAAAGTGGGATAAAGAGCAGCCCCACCGCGCAGCCCGGTGTCGTGTTGGCGATGTTTTTGGGAACGACCTGCCACAGACGATACAACATGACGAAGTTATAAACGAAAAACATTCCATTCGCGGCAATAATCGCAAAATAAACGAGAGGTACGACGATCGCAACCGTCTGCTCCATAGGTTGAGATAACGTTTGGAAAGCCGGAGCGTACATAAGCGCTATTCCGATGGCAAGCACAAACGGCAGGAGAATCACCCCGAGAAGCGACGAGGTGTATCCTTTCCACGAGGTCGAAATTTTTGAGATCAAAGCGCGTCGTTCCTCCTCACGAAGCACGATTTCCCCACGAGCCACTCCAGATGCGCGCGTCTCGCTCGCAACGGGCAATCCTGGCACGGCATTCGACCCGCCAGTTTGATTATTTTGTTCATAGCACCACATCATTTACACCTCCACTCAACGGAATCGGAAATTTCAAAGCGACGTATTATAAAACCCACCAAGGTTTTCACCGCAACACCCATTGTACCTTATAAAAATCGTGGCGTCAAGTGGAAGAGGAGAAAATTCTCCCAAAATGTTCGTTTTTTTTGTTTTTCTCGTGGATGTTCTTTGTGAAATGACACGATATTTTGACGTCATTAAGGCATTGATATACCCGTCCTCCTTACCAATTCCCCTCTTTCAGAGGGGTGGGAGCCGCAGGCTGACGGGGTGTTTAGCCGAGGGGGACGACTTTCTTACTTCAGAACTACCCCCCCTTCAAGAAGGGGGAATTGCAGGGGGATATACCTCGCACTCAGTTGCCCTGATATTTTCGCCCCCTTGACAAGGATTTTTCTCCGGGTATAATTGAGGAGTTGTGTTGTTCTTTTAAAGATACTTTTTGGAGCAGGAAACTATGCGAAAAATTCTCGTGACGAGCGCCCTTCCTTATGTGAACGGTCCTATTCATATCGGGCATCTCGTCGAATATATTCAGACAGACATCTGGGTTCGCGCCCAAAAATTGCGCGGAAACCATTGTATCTACATTTGCGCGGACGACACACACGGTACGGCTACGATGATTCGTGCCGAGGCGGAAGGCTGCACTCCTGAAGAGATCATTGCGAATACGCAAAAACAACACATGGCGGATTTTGCCGCGATGGAAATTGTATTCGATCACTACGGAAATACAAACTCGCCCGACAATTACGCGGTGTGCGTTGAAATTTGGCAGGCGTTGAGGGACGCGGGACTCGTGCGGGAGAAAAATGTCACGCAATTTTATGATCCCGAGAAGAAAATCTTCCTGGCGGATCGTTTTATTCGTGGAACGTGCCCAAAATGTGGGCGCGAAAACCAGCCTGGCGACAGTTGCGAGTGTGGCACAACGTACTCACCCACGGACCTCATCGACCCCAAAAGTGTCTACTCGGGCGCGACGCCGGAACTGCGCGATTCGGTCCATTTGTTCGTCGAAATCGAGAAATTGCACGATTTCTTGCAAGAATGGACGCAAACGGGCGACCACCTGCAGAGCGAAATTGCCAACTACTTGGCGGGGAATTTCCTCTGCGACGCGCTGCGCGATTGGGATATTTCGCGACCTGCGCCCTATTTTGGCTTCGAAATTCCGGATGCGCCCGGCAATTATTGGTACGTTTGGTTTGACGCGCCGATCGGCTACATCGGAACGACGCGCACGTATTGTGCCAAAACGGGGGAGGATTTTGACTCGTGGTGGCGCGACGGCTCCGCAGAAATTCACCATTTCATCGGCAAGGATATTGCGTATTTTCACACCCTCTTTTGGCCGGCGATGCTTAAAACTGCGGGCTTCAACCTCCCGAAAAAGGTGCACGTCCATGGTTTTCTCACGGTGGATGGCGAGAAAATGTCCAAATCCAAGGGAACTTTCATTCGCGCTGCCACGTATGCGAAACACCTGAGTGCGGCATATTTGCGCTATTATTATGCAACCAAAACGACCGGAAGAGCGGAGGACCTCGACTTGGATTTTGTCGACATGGCGCAGCGCGTGAATGCCGACCTTGTGGGAAATCTCGTGAATTTAGCGAGTCGAACGGCAAAATTCGTGCAGCCAATGGGGTTGTCGCCTCAATATCCCGAGGATGGTGGCTTGTTCGAGAATGCCGTGGCGCAGTACGACACCATTCTTGCGGCGTACGAAGCGGGCGATTTCGCAAAAGTCACGCGACTCGTCATGCTTCTTGGCAACGGTGCGAACAAATTTGTTGAAGATGCCGCGCCTTGGGTGTTGCGCAAAGACCCTGAAAAACAGCGCCAACTCCAAGACGTTTGCACGATTGCGCTCAATCTTTATCGCCAAATGGTGATTTATCTTGCGCCAATTTTGCCAAATCTCGCGAAAGAGACGGCAGAATTGTTCAACGAAAATGCGAGCGATTGGACGTTTGAATCAATTAAAACGCCGCTCGTTGGCACTTCACTCAACACCTTTAAACATTTAATGCAAAGAATGGATACGAAAAAAGTCGAAGACATTATTGAGGAAACCCAAGCGGAGAATGCCGCTTCCGAGACGAAAAACGCGGATCCGTGGAACGATTCGGACGAAGCGCTCAAAAACGAACCACTGGCAGACGAATGCACGATTGATGATTTTGCGAAAGTCGACTTGCGCGTGGCGCGTATCGTGATGGCGGAACGTGTCCCTGAGGCGAATAAACTCCTCCACCTGACGCTCAGCTTGGGCGGCGACAAACGCCTCAACGTTTTCGCGGGCATTAAAGCAGCCTACAATCCCGAAGACCTCGTTGGTCGTCTTGTCGTTTGCGTCGCCAACCTCAAACCTCGCCAGATGAAATTCGGTCTGAGCGAAGGAATGGTTTGTGCGGCAGGGGGCGGCGGCAAGGAAGTCTTCCTTTTAGCGCCCGATGATGGAGCCGTTCCGGGACACCGCATTCATTAATCCAGGACGCAGCCTCATTTTTTAGTTTTTTTGTTGCAAAAACAACCCTCAACTTGGCGGCATCGTGCCGTGGAAGGGGAAAAATCATGCAGCGCAATCCTTTTGAGCGATGCCGATTTAGGGGCATTCTCGGTGTGAGCGCGGAAACGTTTGTCTCCGCGCCTCGCCGTGTGGGGAGGGTGCGTCCTCGAGTCGCCTTTTTCCCCCTTTTTTGTTTCTTCTGCGCTGTGTTTCTTCTCTTTCTGACGACTAATTTTTCCGCCCACGGGCAGACGCTTGGCAACTCGCCCGCAGGGACTTCCCCCTCTTATTTGAGCGCGCCAACGACGCCGACAGCGCCGAGTATGCCGACGACTCGACCCACTCCAGCGCAGCCCGGCAGGTTGGTTCCCTCGACACGTCGTCCCACAACGCCGGCTCCAACTACCACGACACCACCACCCGCCACGAACCCTCTCAATTCGAGCAACCGATCGACCACGGTCGTGCCTGCCGTTCCGCCGGGGAAGTCTTCCGCGTGGGACACTCGTGATTTGATTCTTGGTCCTCAGAATGTCGTTGCGCGGCCCGGTTCCGAAGTCATTCTCACGGCGGGAGTCCGAGATCAAACGGGCTACCTTCGCACCAATCAGAGAATCGTCTGGGGAATCAGCGCCGACAGCGTTGGACACTTCTCGAAAATTGCCGATCGGGATATCACCAACGTTTTTGTCGGAGATTTTGTCACGCCGCGGATAGAGTCGGACACGCGCGCCGTCGGCACGACGCTCCGTTCGCAACGCCGACTGGATCGCGGGACGCCCGACCCGAAAGACGACATTATCGTTCGACCGGGTGAGACGTGGATATCCGTTAGTTCTCCTCGCGAGGGAATCTCGTACGTCACGGCTGCCGCCCCGGATATTGAGGATTGGAAGAATAAGCAGCAGACGGCGCGGATCGTTTGGATTGATGCGGAAGTCAAATTCCCTCCGTCGCGCGTGGTTGATTTTGGCGGACGTGTCACGCTCAACACCATTTTGCGCCGATGCAGCGACACGCGCCCGCTTGCCAATTGGCGTGTCCGGTACGAAATTTGTGGCAACACGAACGCCGTTTTTGCCGATGGCAACAAGATGCTGGAGGTTCTCACGAACGCAGCGGGCGAGGCGAAAATCGACCTCCAACAATCCATTTCTCGCCAAGAAGACACCGTCGTTGCCATTCAAATCATACGACCGGCGGAACCAGGCACGACGTTCACGCAGCCCGTGGTCGTGCAGGAGTCGAGGGTGCGCTATCGTTGGGCACCCAACACGATCATGATCAGCAAGTCGATGGCGCGCGAAGCGTATATCGGCTCCGTCGTCCCTGCGACGATTTTGGTGACGAATCTTTCGAACGATATTCTGGAGAACATCCGCGTCACGGACATTCCTCAGGAGGGATTGAAGCTCGCAGGGGCGATTCCGGAGAGTGACGAGGCTGTGGATGGCGCGCAATGGATTATACGCTCCTTGATGCCGCACGAGTCGTACTCTATCCAACTCAACTATCGAGTCGAGCGCCCAGGCACGTATCTCACGGCGTCGCGAGTCCAAATCGAGAAATTAGGCAACGCGCTTGTGGTCGAAGCGACTGCGGAACTTTCGGCAGGGAGCGAGACATCTCCCTACACGCCCCCTCCCACGCAGCCTTTGCGCGCGGACGAGTCGGGGGAATCTGGAGGTTCGGGAGGTTCTGGAGAATCTGGAGGGGCCAACAACGCACCGACGACATTCTCTGCCGCGCCATCCGCAGTTGCGCCCTCCCCCACGACGGACGCTTCTGGCACGGGACCCACCGGACCACTCCCGCCCCCGGCAATGGAGACGGAAGCGCCTGTTGCGCCCGCCGCACCCACGAGTCCCACTTCCCCTGCGACTCCTTCCTCAACACCCCCAGCAACGCCTCCCACGACACCCGCGCAACCGTCTCCCGCAGGCGAGGTGCAGCGTGCCCTTGCGCCCGTTTTGCCTCTCGAGAGTCCGGACGTTTTGGTGAGTCTCGACATCTCGGCGTTTGCGCGTGTTGAATTGGGGGAGGTGTTCAACGTCTACTTGGGCGTTTATAATCGTTCTGGCGTCGAGCAGCCCAACGTGGGAGTGCGCGTGGAGAGCACGAAGGGGGTCGTGAACGTGAAGAGTGCCGAGGAGAATCCCTATTTGGCGCAAAAGTCGATCGGAAGTTTGAGTCCCGGAGTGCGACGCCGGTTTTTGTGTACGTTCCGCGCAACAATGCCGGGCGAGCAAACGATTTCCGTGCGCGTCTTTTTGCCCAATGGAGTCTCCTACTCTCGCATGGTACGCCTGGACGTGCATGATCCCAACACGCCACCGGGCGTCACGCCGATCGCTCCTGCCCCTGTTCAACCTGCGCCGATTCCCCCCGCGCCAGCCCCATCAACGCCGGCAGACCCCGCAGCACCCG